>CAYVOE010000140.1:0-11264 GCA_964452795.1 uncultured Nitrospiraceae bacterium | reverse complement strand
GAGTTCGGCCTGCAGCACCGCGTCGCCCCCTTCGACGCGCACCGATTCGACCGGACCGATCCGGTAGAGCGTGTCCTGCCGGAGATCGGCTTCGATGACGTGGTCGGCGAAGTGCTTGGGCCCGATCATTGACGTCCTTCCTTCCTGTAAAGGCGATGCGCTGTGCCTGGAGTCGTGGTTTGCGCGCGTCTCGTGGCCGGGGCGGGCTTCCAGGAGCCCGGTCGCCGCGGCGGTCGATATCGAAGGGCTTTACATGGCACCGGTCGGCTCTCCCGGCCGGTCGGCGTCGCGGCGGTTGTTCAGCAGACGGCGGACCTCTTCCATGCGCTGTTTCGTGAGGGGGAAGCGGGTCAGCATCAACAGGGCCAGCCCCGTGCAGAGCGTGGGGAGGACGGCGGTGTAGACCCGCATGCGCCACCACGTTTCTTCCGGCTGATCGGCGCCCAATTCGGGGTTGAACCGGACAAAGGCGTCGAGGATGACCCCGATCATCACGCCGGCGACGGTAGCGGCGAGCTTGGCGATGAAGGCGATCACGCTGGCGTAGCTGCCCTCGCGGCGCTTTCCCGTCTCGAGTTCATCGACGTCGGTAAGGTCGGCCACGATGGCCGGATTCGCCACCTGGAAGGACGCCCAGCCCGGGCCCCACAGGAGGGAGAGCATGATGACCCGCCACCATTGGTCCGGCACGAAGGCATAGTAGGCCAGGAGGGACGTCATCATGAGGCAGACCATGCCCAGGCGGAGGGTCCAGACCTTGCCGATGCGAGGCGTGACGCGGTTCCACATCACGATGGCCGCTACGACGACGAAAGCGTTCACGACCGGCGCAACGAGGAGCAGTTGCGGGTCTTTCATGTAGAACAAGACGAGGTACACCATGGTGGTGCCGTAAAAATAGAGGCCGATCAGATAGAAGACCTGCATGGCCACCAGCCGGCGGTAGAGCGGGCTCCGAAGCGTGGTGACGGCGCCGCGGAAGAGGCTCATGCCCACGGCTCCGGCCTGACCGTAGCGCTCGCGCACGCACAGGGCGGCGACCAGCCCGCCCCCGAGGAAGAGCAGGGCCAGGGGGAGGTTTCCGACCACGTAGGCGTGCCGTTCCTGGCCGGCCCAGGGGGTGTACGCGAGCATGAGAAGGCCCACGTAGACCGCGGACATGCGGACCATCTCGCCAACCTGGGCGGCGGCGGTCTTCATGCCCATGAGGCGGGTGCGTTCGTCGTAGTCGATGCTGATCTCGAAGCCGAGAGCGCCGTAGGGGATGGCGAAGAACGTGTAGAAGGTGTACATCAGCAGGCTGACGATGAGGAGCCACGCGCCGTGGCCCCACACGTTGCCCGGGGCGAAAGGGGAGACCCAGAAGAGGAGAAAGGTCGCGGCGAGACCCACGATCCCCACCACCATGAACGGCCGCCGCCGGCCCCAGCGCGACCGGCAATTGTCCGACCACTGACCCACCAGCGGGTCCGACACGGCGTCCCAGAGCCGCGGGATGGCCACGAGGAAGCCGATGTACGTCCCCGGAAGCCCGAGGATCACGTTGTAGAACGGATAGAGGAACTGGATGACGTTGCCGAGGAAGATGGGGTCCACCATGCCGCCGGAGGCGTACGCGGCCATCTCCTTCAGCGACAGGCGCTCCGGGGCTCGCTCTTCCTGATGCGTCGCCGAAGCCGCGGGCACCGCTATCTCCATGCCGGTCCTCCCGTTCCCGCCGGGGCAAAGGACCCCGGGCTAGTGGTCTGGATCTCGGAGCCGAACGCGCGTCTGTATCGGAGCACGAATGAAAGCGAACTAGTCTGCCTGCCGGTTCGAACACCAAAGTAACATAGTTTGCTTGGGGTGTAAAGTGAAAAATTCCGTTGACAGGATGGGGTATGTATGCTATGTTGCTTTGCGTTCGGTAACACATTCCGGTGGTGCGTGCAGGCGGGCGACCCAATGGAGCAGCCATGACGGAAACCACGAAGTACGGCCGGGTCAAGGAACTCCTAAGGGAACGGATCCGGGAAGAGTACGGGGTGGGCTCGAAGATTCCTTCCACCACCGCCCTCCATCGAACCCTGGGCCTGAGCCCGGGCACCATCAACCGCGCCATTCAGGATCTGGTGGACGAGGGGCTGCTGGTCCGTCACAAGAGCCGGGGCACCTTCGTGGCCGAGCAACGGCCGAAATCGAAGAGCATCGGGTTCCTGTGGCGCAGCGTCCAAGAGCAATCCACCAGCACCACGCCGTATACCGCCGCCATTCTTCACGGGGCCGAGGAGGAGGCGGAGCGGCTCCACCACAACATCCTCATCGGCGGCACGGGCCGGTCGTCGCGTCCCAAGTTTACGGAGCGACCGGACCGCGCGGTGGCCGGGGTCATCGTCCTGTTCAACTCCGATCCCCGTCTCGTGGAGGCCTACCACAATCAAGGCACCCCCGTGGTGCTCGTGGACCCCTTCGTGGCGATGGCGGGGATTCCGTATGTCACGAGCGGGCACTTTTCGGCGGCCCGCGAGGCGACGCTGCACCTGGCCCGGCTGGGTCACCGGCGCATCGTCCACGCCACCATCGAGTTCCCCGTGAGCTGCATGCAGATCGGCGAGCGGACCATGGGATATCAGGAGGCGATGCGCGAGGCCGGGCTTTCCGAATACGCCCATGTGCACGTGACGCCACTGGAAGACGAGCGTCTCCAGGCCCGCCGCCGTCCCTTCGTGAGCCTGGCGGAAGCGCTGGCTCCCGGGGCCGGCCCGGCCCTCAGGACCATGCTGGAGGAGGTTTGCCCGACGGCGATGGTGTGCTTCGACGACGGTATCGCGTCGTGGGTGCTCACCGTATGCCGCGACGCGGGCGTGCGCGTGCCGGAAGACCTCAGCCTCGTCGGCATCAACGACGACGGCCTGGCGGCGCATCTGTGGCCCCCTCTGACGACGGTCCATCTCCCGCTCGACGACGTGGGCCGGGCGGCGGTGCGCAAGCTGGACGTCCTCATGAACGAAGGGCGGCTGACCGGCAGCGGCAAGATCCTGCCCGTGCGCCTGGTGGAGCGTGCGTCGGTTCGGCCTTTGGGGAACGGCGACGGGAGCAACGGCCGGGGCGACGGGAAACGAGATTAGGGGCGCTCGGGCAAGGCAGAAGAGAAAGCAGAAAGGAGGTGGGGCGGAGCGAGAGACGGACGGCCCGATGCGCCGATGCCGCGCGGGCCCGACGGGACGGGCAGCACATAGCGAGATACGAGGTCGAGCAGGCGTCGTCGCGAACTCTACACCGCGGATGAGTGAACCGTCTTTGGACGGGGAGGGCTTCCACCATGAAGCGCAGCGGTTTTACCCTGATAGAGTTGCTGGTGGTAATCGCGATCATCGGAATCCTGGCCGCCATTCTCCTTCCGGCCCTGGCCCGGGCCCGGGAAGCCGCCAACCGGGCTTCCTGCCAGAACAACCTCAAGCAGTTCGGAATCATCTTCAAAATGTTCTCGGGCGAGAACAAGGGCAAGTTCCCGCCCACCACGTCCTTCTTTTATTTCGTTCATCCAAGCCCCATGGCGCTGTATCCGGAGTACTGGACCGACCACAACATCGTGCTGTGTCCTTCGGACAGCGGAGCCGCCACCGGTCGTCCCTTCGGATTCACGAGCACGACGTATCGGGAAGCGCTGGCCCAGTTGGACAAGTGCGACGCCTTCACCAAGATGTACATTCTGAGCCATCCGGCCTCTTATTCCTATTTCCCCTACATGGCGAAGGATGCCGCCGAGTTCAACGTGTATTTCGCGGCGTACTCGGGCGTTCTCTTCGGCGGGGTCGGCGCCGTCATAAAGACTGGGACCGTCAACTGCACCTTCGAGTCCGGCGGAACGGCCCTCTACTTCGATCCCCACGTGCTCGACAAGGATCTCGATCGCGGCACGGTGACGTCGGCCTCCGGCGGTACCCCGGCGGCATGGGACCTCGCCGTGGGCGACATCGCCCGTATCCGCAACGACGGGAACGACTACCAGAACTTCGTGCTGCACAAGCTGAAGGAAGGTATCGAGCGGTTCCAGATCACCGACATCAACAATCCCGCGGCGGGGGCCAAGGCCCAGAGCGAGGTACCCGTCATGTGGGACCACTGGACCGTCGGCATCCCCAACGCCAACAATCCCGTTTCAAACGCCTCCTTTAACCACATTCCCGGCGGGTGCAACGTGCTGTACATGGACGGACATGTGGAATGGTTGAAGTACGGCGTGGAATATCCCGTGCCCAGCACCGCCGGCGCCGTGTTCAACCCCTCGGTGTTCGGATCGATGCAGAACGAGTCCGATGCGGCCCTCGCCATGGCCTACGCCCAGGCCCTTATGGGCGGAAACGTGGCGTTCTAGGCGGTTGGGACGGGCGTCGGTCTTCCGTGCGCCGGCGCCCGTCTCGGCCGGGATGTCCTTTGCGGCGCTTCCACGCACGGCTGGTTCGTCCGACGCGGCCTTCGACCGGTTCTCATGCAGCGGCAACACTTGAATGCGATGCTTTCGCGGAGGCCGGCCGGTTGCCGGCGCTCCTTCCCGTTTCGACTTCGAATCCGGGATGCGGACTTCAGGCGCGCCCAACGCGCGGAAGCGAAACACCCCGCACAAGGAAGCAACCATGAGCTGGATGAATAAAGAGGGCAGAGGTTTCACCCTGATCGAGTTGCTGGTGGTCATCGCCATTATCGGCATCCTGGCGGCGATCCTGCTGCCCGCTCTGGCGCGGGCGAGAGAAGCCGCCAACCGCGCCTCGTGCCAGAACAACCTCAAGCAGTTCGGAATCATCTTCAAAATGTTCTCGGGCGAGAACAAGGGCAAGTTCCCGCCCACCACGTCCTTCTTTTATTTCGTTCATCCAAGCCCCATGGCGCTGTATCCGGAGTACTGGACCGACCACAACATCGTGCTGTGTCCTTCGGACAGCGGAGCCGCCACCGGTCGTCCCTTCGGATTCACGAGCACGACGTATCGGGAAGCGCTGGCCCAGTTGGACAAGTGCGACGCCTTCACCAAGATGTACATTCTGAGCCATCCGGCCTCTTATTCCTATTTCCCCTACATGGCGAAGGATGCCGCCGAGTTCAACGTGTATTTCGCGGCGTACTCGGGCGTTCTCTTCGGCGGGGTCGGCGCCGTCATAAAGACTGGGACCGTCAACTGCACCTTCGAGTCCGGCGGAACGGCCCTCTACTTCGATCCCCACGTGCTCGACAAGGATCTCGATCGCGGCACGGTGACGTCGGCCTCCGGCGGTACCCCGGCGGCATGGGACCTCGCCGTGGGCGACATCGCCCGTATCCGCAACGACGGGAACGACTACCAGAACTTCGTGCTGCACAAGCTGAAGGAAGGTATCGAGCGGTTCCAGATCACCGACATCAACAATCCCGCGGCGGGGGCCAAGGCCCAGAGCGAGGTACCCGTCATGTGGGACCACTGGACCGTCGGCATCCCCAACGCCAACAATCCCGTTTCAAACGCCTCCTTTAACCACATTCCCGGCGGGTGCAACGTGCTGTACATGGACGGACATGTGGAATGGTTGAAGTACGGCGTGGAATATCCCGTGCCCAGCACCGCCGGCGCCGTGTTCAACCCCTCGGTGTTCGGATCGATGCAGAACGAGTCCGATGCGGCCCTCGCCATGGCCTACGCCCAGGCCCTTATGGGCGGAAACGTGGCGTTCTAGGCGGTTGGGACGGGCGTCGGTCTTCCGTGCGCCGGCGCCCGTCTCGGCCGGGATGTCCTTTGCGGCGCTTCCACGCACGGCTGGTTCGTCCGACGCGGCCTTCGACCGGTTCTCATGCAGCGGCAACACTTGAATGCGATGCTTTCGCGGAGGCCGGCCGGTTGCCGGCGCTCCTTCCCGTTTCGACTTCGAATCCGGGATGCGGACTTCAGGCGCGCCCAACGCGCGGAAGCGAAACACCCCGCACAAGGAAGCAACCATGAGCTGGATGAATAAAGAGGGCAGAGGTTTCACCCTGATCGAGTTGCTGGTGGTCATCGCCATTATCGGCATCCTGGCGGCGATCCTGCTGCCCGCTCTGGCGCGGGCGAGAGAAGCCGCCAACCGCGCCTCGTGCCAGAACAACCTCAAACAGTTCGGAATCATCTTCAAAATGTTCGCGGGGGAGAACAAGGGCAAATGGCCTTCGAGCCCGGGGCTCCTGGCGGGGGCCAATACCCGGGAGACGGTGGGCTCCATCGACGGGCAGGCGCTGTATCCCGAGTACTGGACCGACGTGGCCATCACCGTGTGCCCGTCGACGTCGAAAGACAGCGAACAGGTCCACCACGGCGTGTCGGGGTTGACCCTCGAGGAGCTTCTGAAAGGGTGCGACGGTCAGACGGCGTCGCTGTGGGCCGGATGGAACCGCACCTATACCTACTTCAACTGGGCCAGGCCCGAGGCGGCCCATTTCGCCGCCGTGGGCCAGGCCTGGACCTTGCGGGCCTTCGGCGGGGCGAGTCCGCCCGCCGACCGTACCACCGTTCCGTACAACTGCGCGGCCCTGGACCCCGCGGTGGTGACCCGCATGCAGACCCTGACGCCGTACCGGGTCACCTTCGACTGGGACATGACGCCGTCGAACCTATCCGCCCACAACGCCGCCGGCCAGCCCATCGGGAACGCCTACCAGAGCTTTCTGAACGGTCTGGCGAACGCGGGCTTTACGGGCCTTAACACGATTCCGCGGCTGCGCGACGGCATCAGCCGGTTTTTCATCACCGACATCAACAATCCCGCCGCCTCGAACATCGCGGAGAGCCGGGTTCCGGTGATGATCGACAACTGGCTGAGCACCTTTAACTCGACCGGCAACGCCGCCAACCGGACCAGCTCGGTGGAGTCGTTCAACCACGTGCCGGGCGGGTCCAACTGCCTGTTTCAGGACGGCCACGTCGAGTTCTTCCGCACCAACACGAAGTATCCGATGCCGGTCATCAACACGTCGGCGGCTTTTGGGACGCCCGACTCGTTCGGCTGGATGATCGGCCAGTTCATGGCCTTGTGGACGAACCACTACGCGCGAAGCAATCCGGCAAACCAGTAACGACGGACTCGGGGTTCGCGCCGGCGGGCGGTGCGAACCCCCTTATTTCAACAAGCGGAACGATGTGAGGGACTCCATGAAGCGCTTTCCATTGGACCGGGTCGTGATAGTCGTGGCACTCCTGATTGCGGCGCGCGCGGGAGCGGCACAGGACAACTTTGTCTCCGGCGTGACGGGCGACGTCAAACCCTGGACGCACCTCGAGTTCAAGGAGGGTGCCGAGGGGTTCCAGTTCGCCATCGTGGGGGACAACACCGGCGGTGCGCGGAAGGGGGTATTCCTCGAAGCGGTCCACAAGCTAAACCGGCTCGAGCCCGAGTTCGTGATCAGCATCGGCGACCTCATCGAGGGGTCGAGCGCGGGCGAGGCCGAACTGGTGCGGGAATGGGAAGAGTTCGACTCGTTCGTGGATCAGCTCGAGATGCCCTTCTTCTACGTGGTGGGCAACCACGACATCACGGACTTCACGGCCCTGGAAGTGTGGAAGAAGCGGCTGGGGCCCACCTACTACCATTTCCGGTACAAGGACTGCCTGTTCCTGTGCCTCAATAGCGAAGACCCGCCCTTCAGCTACCGCATCGGCGACGAGCAGATCGCCTGGGTGGAGAAGACGCTGAAGGAGAACGCCGACGCCCCGTGGACCTTCGTGTTTCTCCACAAGCCGCTGTGGGAGGAGGGCAACGTGGACAGGAACGGCTGGGCCCGAATCGAGGAGCTGCTGGTCGACCGGCCCTACACCGTGTTCGCGGGCCACTGGCACCAGTACGTCAAGACCGAGCGCAACGGGCGCGACTACTACACCCTCGCCACCACGGGCGGCTCGAACCGCATGCGGGGTCCCCAGCGCGGCGAGTTCGACCACGTCATGTGGGTGACCGTGGCCGACGACGGTCCGCGCATCGTCAACATCACCCTCGACGGGACCACCCTGCCCGACGACGTGTTCACGGGCGATCAGGCCATGGGCATCCGTCAGCTCGAGAGCGGTGAGGCCATCACCTCCGACCCCGTTCTAACTCCCGGGGAAACCTTTGACGGCGGCCGGACGCGACTCCGGGTCCGGAACCGGGCGGGCTTGCCGCTGAAGCTTACGGGCCGTTTCGCGCCGAATCCGCTCCTGTCCGTGACGCCCGGGGCCGTGGAGTTCACCGTGCCGCCGTCGGGCGAAGCGTCGGAAGACCTCGAGCTCAAAACCAAATCGACCGTACAGGTGGCCGATCTCGCGCCGCTGGTGCTCGAGTGGACCGCCGTCTACGAGGGGGCCGAGGAAAATCCGGAGGAGTTCAAAGGCAAGCACCGCGTCGCCGTGGACCGGCTCCATCCCTGTCCCGCGCGGGAGACGCCCGTGACCGTGGACGGAAACCTCGACGAGTGGGCGGAGCTGCCGTATCGCAACGCCGTTCCTGCGGCGGGCGCGGCCCCGGCGCCGGGACCCGAAGACGCGTCGTTTGAATTCGCCGCGGCCCACGACGACGAGTACGTCTACTTTGCCATGCGGGCCACGGACGACGCCCTCGTGGTCGATCCCGGGCAGGACTATTTGCACCAGGACGGGTTCCAGGTCTGGTTCGACGCCCGGCCCGAATCGGAGAAGGTGCTTGGAATCCGGGCCGCCGCCGTGGCCATGTTCGACGAACTCCTCCCGATCATGACGTCCTGCGCCCGCCCGCCTCACGAGGCCCGGCTGTTCCTCCCCGAGCGGTTGCCCGAGGGCACCCGGGTGGAGTGCCGGTCCATCGAGGGCGGTTTGGCGGCGGAGTTCGCCATTCCCGTGTCGTATCTGAACGAGAAGCAGGGGCGGGACTGGGAGCATTTTTGCGTCAACGTGATACAGGTGGACGTGGATCCGGGAGACAACCCGCGCGCCCTTTCGTGGCGTCCCCAGTGGTTCGGCTTCGAGAACTACGCGGGATCGGGGACCTTCGTCCGGAAATAGACGGGGCAACGCCGATCCGGCGGCACGACCGGGCAGCCGGAGAACGGGGAAGGGGAAAGGAGGTTCGCAGGGTGAACTTCGCAGCGGAACCGATTGCCGATACGCCGACGACGGGCAACCCCCGTCGACTGACGATTGGGCGTGTGGTGCTGATGGTCGCCGCCGTGGTTTTGGTGGCGCACCTGGCGATCCAATGTGTCGGAGCCCTGGCGCGCCTGTTCACGGGTCGGCCGCCCACCGTCGAGACCTACGGCCTCGTCTACACCACCGTGTTGGGCGGCCTGCTGCTGGTGTACCGCGGGCGCATCGCGCACGCGCTTCGGTCTACAGGCCTGCAGGCGGGGTTCCTGTTCCTCGCCACGGGGCTCGTCATGTGCACCATCGAGGAGCTCACCTGCTACCTGACCAATTCCGGCATGTGGGAGCCCTCGAACGGAAACCCTCTTTTTCCCCACATCATCGTTGGGGTGGGGCTGCTCTGGGGCTGGGTCATCGGGTGCTACGTGGCCGCCCGATACTACCGCCTGGGAGCGCTGGAAATCCTGGTGGTGGGCGGACTCGCCGGATGGTTCATCGAGGCCGGCAGCCGCGGCCTCGTCGTGTTGCTGATTCAGATTCCGGTCGTTCTCGTACGCGGATTGACAGAGGGTTCGGGGTTCGCTGAGCTCGGAGATCTGCTGGCGTCGCTGCTGTCGGCCCTCATCTGGATTCCCTGGGCGACCTGGGCCTACGCGGTGCTGATTCTGGTGCCCCTCGCCCTCGTGCCGGGGTGGGACACCGCTCTCTCGACGGGCGGGCGCGGGTGGCGTTATCCCGTGGCCTTCGTCACCTGCGTGGCGACGACCGCCGCGTTGCTGATGCCGCTGGCGGGGTTGATGCTGGGTGAGTCATGAGTGAGGCCGGACAGGGACTCGCGCCGGAGGCCTTTTCGGAGGTTCTTCCGAGTTTCGGGGCACCCCTTCGCGGCCGGGCGCGGCGGATCGGGCTCGCCCTGTTCGCGGCGTGGGTGCTCGCGTTCATGGCGCCCATGGTCCTCCGGGGCAACCCCTACGTCATCGGCTACTCCCTGATCCTGGGCGCGGCGCTGCTGGTCGTGCGCGAACCCGTGGCCCGCCGCCTGCGCGGATCCTCGATTCCGCGCGCCGTGTCGTTCCTGGCGGCCAGCGCCGTGCTTTGCGTGGCCGAGGTGTGGATCCGCCTGCCCCTGCTTTCCCTCGAATTCGTCCAGGGGTTCCTGGTCCTCCTGGGCTGGTGCGCGGGCGTCTATATCGTGGCAAGCCGGCTCCGGCTCGGCATGTACGAGATCTGGTTCGTCACGGGTCTCGCGGGCTGGTTTCAGGAAGGATTTTTCTTTCACCAGTTCAGCTTTCGCGACGATCCCGTGTCGGCCGTGCAGGTCCTGGCCTGGGCCGTGTGGGCCTACGCCATGCTCGTCCTGATCCCCGTGTCCGTTGTTCCGGGGCCCGCCGCCGTGTCCGCGCCGTCCGGCCGGTTGTGGCGGTACCCCCTGGCCTTTGTGATTCCGCTTGCGACCATGTGGGTATTCCTGAGCGTCGCCATCGGTCTCGAGCGGGCCGTGAGATAAAGGGGAGGATTCGGTTCCATGAAACGATGCTTTTGCTCGATCGTATGGCTCGCGGCGACCGGGGGACTGATCCTCGCGGCCACGGCGCGGGCGGAAACGCCTCCGCGGGACGCTCCGCCCCATACCGAGATGGGCTTCCTCGACGAGGGGCCCATCTACGAGATCGATCCGTGGGCCATGTCGCCGGAAGGCACGCTCAACGGCATCACGGAGCGGATTCCCCACATCGCGGACCTGGGCGCCAAGACCATCTACATCATGCCCCTCTTCAAACACGAGCCCTTCATCCCGTACCGCGTATGGGATTTTTTCCAGCTCGACCCCGGCTTCGGCACCGACGACGATATGCGCCGGCTCGTGAAGACCGCCCACGATCACGGCCTGCGGTTACTGGTCGACTTTACCGTCAGCCACACGCCGCCCAACGAGGACGTCACGATGTTTCCGTCCGCGGAGGACATCGAGAAGATCCGCAAGTCGGGCGCGACCCGGCGATTGGAACAGGCGCTGGAACGCGTGCGGCTCATCGAGAAGGCCCGAAGCGAGGGGCTGACCACCCAGCACCCCAGTCCCGCGGACGAAGTGAAGCCCGGCGACCCCACCGAGTTCGAGATGAGGCCGTGGAAATCGCCGTTCTACGACGCGCATCCCGACTTCATCCGCCACGACAAGGACGGAAATCCCCTG
>CAYVOE010000139.1:0-11264 GCA_964452795.1 uncultured Nitrospiraceae bacterium | reverse complement strand
GTGGTCCAGGTGAACTCGAGGTCCGGATACCGCTCCTGCATGCCCTTGAACAGGTCCACCATGTGGGCGCCGGCGTGCTGGTGATCGTTGCCGTCGAGGATGAGCATCGCCGGGATGGGGATGCGCCGGCGCTCATGGTCGATGTAGCGGTCCATGGCCTCCTGGAAAACGGGATCGGCGAAGTCGGTGACCTTTTGGATATGGCGGACCTTGTAAAAATGCCAGCCGTAGGCGGCGCCGTCGAAGAGCTTGTGCGTGGGCAGGCGGCTGCCGTCGGGTCCCACCCACAGGAATTGGGGCGGATAGTCCTCGTCGGTGGTGCCGCGCCACACGATGCCGCCCTTGAGCCCGAACCCGGCGAGGATCATGGGCATGGCGGCGATGTGGCCGAACTGGTCGGGCGTGTAGCCGAAGGACATGGGCTCGACGCCGTGGGCCCGGCACAGGCGCATCCCCCTCTGGAGGTTGCGCACCAGGCTCTCGCCCGACACCAGCCACTCGTCGGGCAGGACGTACCACGGCCCCACGTGCAGCCGGCCCTCCGCCATCAGCCGATGCAGCCGTTCGCGGCGTTCGGGCCGGATGGCGAGGTAATCCTCGATGACCACGGCCTGACCGTCGAGGTGGAAATGGCGGAAGTCGGGATTCGTTTCGAGCAGGTCCAGCAGCTCGTCGATGACCTCGACCAGCCACATCCGAAACTCCTGGAAGGGCTCGTACCACTCCCGGTCCCAGTGGGTGGAGACACAATAGAAGACCCTGGTTCGAGACGGCGCCATGAACTGCGAAACTCCCCCTTGCGGCCGCGGCGCCCCGGCGGGACCGCGGCGCGATGCTTGTCGACCAATCACAAACTTGTTGACAACCGATTCCAATCATGCTACGTATAGGAGTGGATGTCAAGGGAAATCGCCGGGGAGCGCCCTTGACCGGGGGGAACATCGACAAGCCGCCCTGTGACCACGGGAGATCGGTTCTTGGCAAAAGATGCGCCCATATACGAGGAGCTTCGGCTCGATCTCAAGCGCCGCATCGACTCCGGAGAGCTTCCGGAGGGCGGGCAACTGCCGTCGGAATTCGAACTGGTGGATCAATCGGGCCTGAGTCGTCACCAAGTGCGACAGGCCCTGCGCGCCCTGGAGCTCGAGGGGTACATCGAGCGCATCCAGGGGCGGGGATCCTTTGTGGCGCCTCGAAGCGCGCGGTCGGCGAGCCTGCGGATGGCGGGGTCCCGGGCCGTGGCCCTGTCCTTTCCCCAGTATGCCTCCCATTACGCCCGCCAAATCGTGGAAGGGTTCCTGCAGCACATGTCGAACAGCGGCTACCAGGTGGTGGCCTACAACATGCAGTTCGACGACAACTCGGAATACGACTTCCTGCAGAACGTGCGCGACAGCGGCGTGGCCGGATTCGCCATCTGGCTGGGCCACGTCAACGAGCGGTCCAAAGACCTGCTGGCGGGAATGCGGCGCGCGGCCTTCCCCGTGGTGCTGGCCGACCGGTATTTTCCGGACCTCGACATCGATTGCGTGGCGTCGGACAACGTGGACATCGGCTACCGGCTGACCCGGGCGCTCATCGAGCGGGGCCATCGGCGCCTGTGCCTCGCCACCACCGACGACCTCGAGCTGTCGAGCGTGCGCGAACGCTACGAAGGGTTCCGCAAGGCCCTGAAGGAGGCGAAGATCGCGTCGCGGGGGGACGACGTACTGCACATGGGGTTTACGGAGGCCGAGACGCGGGCCGCCATCAACGAAATGATGGCCCGGTTCGAGCGGCCAACGGGGTTCGTGTCCGTCAACGATCTGTTGGTCCCGCCGCTGTACAACCGGCTCGTGCAGCTCGGCTATGCCCTGGGCCCTCATTTCGAGCTGGCCACGGTGGACGACGACCACGTGTCGGAGGCCCACGGCATCGAGATGATCCGCGTTACCCAGGCGGCTTACGAGATCGGCACGCGCAGCGCTGAGCTTCTGCTGCGCCGCATTGAAGACCCCGCCCGCCCCGCGCAGCGCGCGCTGATCAAGGCGGGCGCCATAGCCAACGGCCCTGTCGCTGCCACGTCGAGGCGGCGGACCGGCTCGGAAAGGAGGTGATGGAGGCCCCTTGACCCGCGGCTCCCCCGGGGGATCGGCGTTCGCGCGAGGTCCGTTCGCGGGAAAGGCCGCGTCCCGCACTCATTTTACATCCAGCCCCGAGTCCGAACGAGACCGGGGGCCCGGAACCGGGGAGGCAGCCTCGGCCCCGGGCCAAGTGAAACGGTATACAGCGACCATGATCGCATTGGCAGGGGAGACCAATCAAATGCACAAGCGGGGATTCACACTCATTGAGCTTCTGGTCGTCATCGCCATTATCGGGATCCTGGCGGCCATATTGCTGCCCGCCCTGTCGCGGGCCCGAGAAGCCGCCAACCGCGCGTCGTGCGCCAACAACCTCAAGCAGTGGGGCGTCATCTTCAAAATGTTCGCAGGGGAAAACAAGGGCAATTTCCCGCCGCCCTCTCGGTACGGCATGTACGCCCAGTGGTTCCCGTTGAGCTTCGACGCCGAGTCCGTCTACCCGGAATACTGGTCCGACTACAACATCAAGTTCTGCCCGTCCGACAGCCGCACCGTTACCGGTTATCGGGGCCAGTTCTGGTCGCCGGTGGATACGCTGAAAACCATTGAGGGCGCCATTGCCGCCGGGCCCACGGCAAAGCCCTGTCTAAGCCTGGCCTTGTCGGCCCCCAACTCGTACGCGTACCTGGCCTTTCCCTTCCGCACGAACAAGCAACTGCGCTGGGCGGGCGAACTGCTGTTCCACTACGGACATGCCCTGCAGGGCCAGTTCCCCGGTATGACTCCCGTCCCCTTCCAGGACTGGGGTCCCGGCAACATGAACGGCGCCTGTTCGGATTGGCGTAACGACGGGAGCGTGATAGGCATTCGCCAAATCAACGAGATGACCCAGATCAGCGATCTGGCGCCCGCCATTCCCATCATGGACAACCGCTACGGCGGCGCCTACAGCAACGATCGGGACGACGACGGCTCCCTCCTGCCGACGAGCTATCCGCGGCTCAAGGAAGGGATCGAACGCTTTTTCATCACCGACATCAACAATCCGGCCGCCGGCGCGCAGGCCCAGAGCACCATCGCCGTCATGTTCGACGCTTGGGGCAGCAACGGTCTCCTGGCCCAGTACTACGCCGGTGAAGACGGCGTGATCCTGTTCAACCACCTTCCGGGCGGGTCGAACGTGCTTTACATGGACGGCCACGTCGAGTTCGTGAGGTATCGCAGCAAATTCCCTGTGGGACATCCCGACGCAGGCATCAGCACCGCCGTGGCCTGGGCCATGGCGGACATGGCAGGCCAAGGCTGATTGACTATCCACAAGTTGCCGACGGGCCCGGGCTTTACGGGGAAGGCCCGGGTCCGTCGCCGCCGGTTCCCGCTCGAGACGGGCCGGCGAAATGGGCTCATAAACGAAGGTTTTCTTGCCATGACTCGCAACACCTGGTTCGGCACGGCGACCGCGTTCGCGCTCATCGCCCTCTTGGCGCTGGGATGCGGCGGAGGGACGAGCGTGACCGTTGAAGTGCCTCAAGACGCCGAGACCCAAGCGGCCCTACAACAGATGCGACAGATGCAGCAGCAGCGCGATGAAGAGGCCCGGCGCATGATGGAGATGATGCAGCCGGGCGCGAAAACGGGGCAAGCATCGCAAAGCTCCTACTAGCCGGAGCCGGCCCCTTTCGCGGTCCTGCTCGTCTCGAATCGAAGTCAGAAGGCGATAGTCGCCCCGGGGAGACCGTACGATCATGAAGAAAGCCCTGCCTGCCGCCCTGACGGCCGCCCTGTTCTGCGTCGCATCCGGCGGGGAGCCGGTGCAGTATTGGCCGAAGTTTCCCCATCCGAAGGTGCTCTACGTCACCTGTGCCATGGACGACCTGCCGCCGGTGGGCGAGGGCGACCCCGGGGGCTCGTTCGGCGCGCTCAACTTTACGCTCCATTCGCTGGCGGGGCTCGCGGCCCACGAGGTGGCCGAGGGCACCGGCGACATCCTGCTTTGGCTCGACCTCCCCACGAACCGCGGCTACAGCCTCTGGCGCGACGAGGTGTTGCGCATCACGGGGGCCCGGCGCGTCGACCGACCCGACCCCTTCGCGCTCATCGAGGAGTTCGTCGAGCGGGGCGTGGTGAAGGGCTACATCCTCTATCGGGCGGACGGCAGCGAACGCAATCCCTACGACGCCCCTCCGAAAGACGGCAGGAACTACAACAACTCGGCCAACGTCGCCACCATGCTGGCCCGCGATCTCGGGGCCGTGATCGTTGAAGAAAAGGCCGAGCCCCGCTTCCGGGAGATGGGGTTGAAGCGCCTCCTCGACGTGCGCGACAAGACCGAGGAGTGGGTGTTCGAGAACCGCCGGGACACGCTGTCGCGCGAGCGCGTGCTCGTCGTCGACCCCAAGGTGCCCCACATGCGCGACTACGCCGTGGCCACGGGGACCTTCTGCATCTTCGGGATCTCGCCCGTCACCGATAAGATCCTGGCCTGGCTCGAGCCCAACGCGCCCGCCTACGGCTGGGGCGGCGGCGACGAGTACAGCTTTACATCCCAGCTCAGCCGCTTCGGCCATTACACCACGGCGTCGAACTGGATCCACAACCTGCCCGCCATCAGCACCGTGCGGGCCGGAGAAGACGTTCCCTGGGACGCGCTCCGAGTGAACCGGCAGGCCACGGTGGACCCGCTGGCCCTGGACTGGCCCGAAGACGGCCGCTACACCTCCTTCGTCATGAGCGACGGCAACAATTTCATGTGGTTCCTGGGCGATTTCCTTACCAACGAGTCCTATTGGCAGGCGCCCAGCCGCGGGAGCTTCCCCTTCGCCTGGACCGTCCCCGTCTGCGACATGGTCCAGGCCGGGGTCCCCGCCCTCGCCCACCTGGTGCGGACCGCGTCGCCGAACGACTACATCATGATGCACGACGCCGGCTACTTCTATTTCGACGAGTACGCCATTGAACTGCCCAACCCCATGGAAGTACTCGAGCGAAAGATCGAACAGGACGCCGAACGCATGGCCGACCTCGGCATCCGGGTCTTGAGTCCGCTGGTGATGAGGTGGGACAGCGAGGCCTCGATCCGGGCCTATGAACTGTTGGCGAAAAAGATCCCCGGGCTGGTGGCCATCCTGCCGATCCAGTACGCACCCTACTACGGCGGCCTGGGTCGGGTCCTGTGGGTCGAGAACGGCGACGGCGTCCCCATCCCGGTGATTTCGGCCCGCTACGGCCTGTGGGGCAACCTCACCCAATGGGAGAAGAACGGCCCGCCCGCCGTCGTCGCCGCGGAATTGAACAAGCAACCCCGGGGAATTGCGGCCGACGTGGAAGAGCGCTACGACTGGACCATCGTCCACGCGTGGTCGTGGTTCAAGCGGGCCGACACCACAGACGACCCCCTCGCCGAGGAGGTCGACCAGGCGCAGGCGCCCCGGATGGCCGAGGCAGAACGGGCCTTCGAGCCCGTCGCGTGGACCGTCGAGCGCCTCGATCCGAAGGTCCGGGTGGTGACGCCGGAAGAGCTGGCCTGGCGCGTACGCATCCAGGGCCGGCCCGGCCCCACCCTCGACGCCCTCGCCGCCGCGCTGCTTGAAACGCCGGGATGTCCGGCGTACCTTGAGAAGGCCGTGCAGGAGTACCGAAAGGGTCTCGCCTCGGCGGACCTGTCGACACCCGAGGGGATTGGGGAGGCCTTTCGGCGGCTGAAGCGGCTTCGCTACGGCCAGGATCGGCCCTAGCCGGGGGAACGACACACCGTGGCCCGCCCGACGAGACGGGCGCCGCGCCGCGGGCACGAGGGGGAGTTGGATACGATGTCTGCCACGCCGCGCGAACGGGTGTACCGGACGCTGAACTTCGAAGGACCCGACCGGGCTCCGCGCCAGCTCTGGTACCTGCCCTGGGCCGAGCTGCACCACCCGGACGAACTGGCCCGAATCCAGGAGGAGTTCCCCGCCGACATCGTCGGGGCGCCGGGCTATTTGAAGGAGCTGCCCCGCACCGAAGGAAACCCCTACAAGCGGGGGAGGTTTGTCGACGACTGGGGCGCCGTCTTCGAGAACATCCAGGAAGGCGTTCACGGCGAGGTCAAGGACCCGCTGATCAAGGATTGGGACGCGGACCGGGACAAGGTCCACATTCCCCGGGAATGGCTGACCATCGACCCGGACCAAATCAACCGGTTCTGCGCCGAGACCGACCGTTTCGTCATGGCGGGGGCCTGTCCGCGGCCCTTCGAGCAGATGCAGTTCCTCCGGGGCACGGCGGAGCTCTATACGGACCTGCTGACGGAAGACTCCGGCGCCCTGGGCTTCCTGCGCGAGATGCACGAGTTCTACTGCGCGCTTCAGGAGGCCTGGGCGAAGACCGACGTGGACGCCCTGATGTTCATGGACGACTGGGGCGCCCAGGACCAGTTGCTCATCGATCCGGACCTGTGGTGCCGCATCTTCAAGCCCCTGTACAGGGACTACATCGACATCGCCCACGGCGCCGGCAAGAAGGTCTTCATGCACTCCGACGGGTACACGGTGGACATCTACCCCCACCTGGTGGAGCTCGGCCTCGACGCCCTCAATTCGCAGATCTTCTGCATGGGGATTGACAAGCTGACGCCCTTTGCGGGCAAAATAACCTTCTGGGGAGAGATCGACCGACAGCACCTGCTGCCCCACGGCACCGCGGACGACATCGACCGCGCCGTGCGGGAGGTGCACGCCAGGCTGTGGAAGAACGGCGGCTGCATCGCCCAGTGCGAGTTCGGTCCCGGGGGGAAGCCGGAAAACGTGCGTCGGGTCTTCGCGACCTGGGACGAGATTACCGGTGCCGTGCCCGGGGAGGACGCGCCGACCGCCCCGCCCGCCGACGGTCTGTCGCCCGGTCGGGTAAAGGTCTGACGACGCAGCGGGCGGCAACGGGAATCGGGGCTCGCCGCTTGTAGCGCATCGTTATTTGGGGACAACGAATTCGATTGGGGGATCGTAGAATGGAATTCAAACGCCGGCGAGATCCGGATTACACGCAGTTTCTCAAGGTACTATGGCGCAAGGAACGTCCGGACCACCTGTCGTTCTACGAGCACATCGCCAGTCCCGGCTTCATCTCCGCCCGCACCGGCGCCCCTTTCAACACCTGGGACCCGTCGCATCCGGACTTCTGGAAGGTCTACGTGGACTTCTGGATGGGCATGGGCTTCGACGTGGTCCCCCTCGAGATCATGCCCAACTGGGTCCTCGAAAGCCACGAGGACACCTCGGGCAAGTTCTCCCACGGCAGCGAGGCCACCGTCACCATCCGCAACATGGAAGAGTTCGAGCGCTTCGACTGGCCCGACGAGGACAATCCCCTCGATTTCTCCCACTTCGACCGGACGGCGGAACTCCTGCCCGAGGGCGCCAAGATCGTCGCGGGGGTGAGCGCGGGACCCTATGAGTGGTCCACCCGATTCCTGGGCGTGCAGGGGCTGTCCATCGCCTTGTTCATGGACCCCGAACTGGTCGACGCCGTATACAAGAAGATCGGCGCCATCCACACGGCCGCCCTGCGCAAGCTGGCTCAACGGGACTACGTGTGCGCCTTGCGCCAGGGAGACGACCTGGGCTACAAGACCTCGACCTTCCTGTCGCCCGAGCACCTGCGCCAATACGTCTTCCCCATCTACAAGGAGATGGCGCAGATCGCCCACGACGCCGGCAAGCCCTTCATCCTCCACTCCTGCGGCAACCTCGCCGACGTGTACGAGGACCTCATCGAAGACTGCCGCATCGATGCCAAGCACTCGTTCGAAGACGTGATCATGCCCGTCGTCGAGTTCAAGCGCATGTACGGCGACCGCATCACGCCCCTGGGCGGTCTCGACGTGGACCGCATCTGCCGCTCCGACGAGGCCGACCTGCGCCGTTACGTGCGCAGCGTCGCCGACGTATGCTTCGCCGACGGGTTCTGGGCCATGGGCACCGGCAACTCGCTGACGGACTACATGCCCGTGGAAAACTACCTGGTGGTCCTCGATGAAGCGATGAACATCACGCCCTGACGGCGTCGGACGGATCTACGTCGGTCTCAGGCGCCGAGGCATTGTTGCAGGTACTGGGCATTGTCGACGGCGTGGCCGCCGATGTCGTTGTTGTAATAGACATACACGTCGCGTCCCCGATCGAGCCAGCCGCGGATTCGATCCGCATCGGCCTCGATTTCGGCCTCGCCGTAGCGGCCCTCGTACTGCCGGCCCGACCCGTGGCGGCGGATGTACACGAAGTCGGCGTCGTTGGGTTCGACGATGGGACACTTGGCCATGTCGGCGAGGCACAGCGCGACGTTTCGCCGGTCGAGCGCCGCGTACACCTCCGGCACGATCCAGTCGGGATTGCGAAACTCGACGGCGACCCGCCCCGGCCGACTTCCCTGTGCCTCGTGAAGCTCGTCGAGGAACCCTTCGAGCCGGGGAAGGTCCCGTTTCATCGACGGAGGAAGCTGGACAAGCAGGGGCCCGCGCCGATCTCCCAGACCGTCCACGACTTCGAGGAAACTCCGCTGGGCGGGTTGCGTGTCCGCGAGCCGCTTGAGGTGGGTGATGCCGCGCCACAGCTTGTGGGCGAAGACAAATCCCGGCGGCGCCGTCTTCCGCCACCGGTCGACCATGGCCGGGGTGGGGATGCGGTAGAAGGACAGGTTGATCTCGACCGTCGGGAAATGCCGGGCGTAGTGGCGTAACCAGTCCCCGGAAGGGAGCCCGGGAGGGTAGAATCGTCCTCGGAACCAGTGGGCATAGCTCCACCCGCTCGTGCCGATGCGGGGCCGGCCCTGCGGCATGGGAGCCTCCTTACGGGGAGCGGCCCCGTCAGCGGACCACGAGGTGAGGCGGCACCATCCAGATGAGGCGCCACTGTTCCTGATCGTCTCGCTCGAGACAGGCCACGGCGCATTGTTCAAACACCAGGATCTCGGGGTTCTCCTCCCCGATGAGGAGCCTCGAAGCCAGCTTCGACAGGAACGGCATATGTCCGATGATGGCCAGGTCCGTGTTGTGCGAGTTGATGCGATCCAACCAGGGCTCGACGGGGTCTTTGGGCGCGAGTCCCGTCGCTTCCTCGACGACGGCGTCGGGCCCAATGTGGCGGGTAAGGCGCTCGGCGGTCTCCCGGGCGCGCACTTTGCCGCTGTGAACGATCGTCAGTACGCCGGGCGTGCCCCGTTCGAGGAAGCTGCCCATGACTTCGACGTCGCGGATGCCCGACGCGGTCAGGTGGCGTTCCCCATCGGGACCCGGCTCCGCCGCCTCGGCATGCTGGATCAGGAAGAGCCTCATCTGGAACTCCTTCTTGCGCGGAAGCGGCCGAAAAAGACCGGCCGCGGATCGGGATAGCGGAGTGATACTTCAAGGTGCTTCGTATCGTACCGTAAGCGTAGCAGGAACGCCTCCGGGTTGTCTAAAGCCCGCCATCGATGTCGGGAGGGACTTGGCCGTCCCTACAGCGGACCGTGGAAGACCCGGGTATCGTAGACGAAGGTGACCTGCCCGTCGACGTGGTGTCGGTCGAAGAGGCGGCGCAACTCCTCGACGAATCCGTCGTGGGCGGGATGGCCCGCCGGCGGCACGTACGACGACGACAGGGCGCGGCCCCGCAACCCTTCCCAATCCAAGACCTGGACATTGGCGAAGGTCGCCTCGTTCCAACCCGATTCGCCGAAGAAGACGGCGAGTCGGTCCCGATCTCTCGGGCGGCGCTGGATCTCCGAGTATTCCGACGAGTACGACGTCAACAACCGGTCGTAGTCCGTGAGAAAGGGCGTGGCGTCGTCGCTGCGGTCGTTCCACACCAGCGCAACGGACCCGCCGGGCCTGAGGATCCGCCGAAACTCCCTTCGCGCGGCGGCGGGGTCGAACCAGTGGAAGGCCTGGGCGGACGTCACGAGGTCCACGGAGGCCCCGTCGAGGCCCGTGGCTTCCGCTCGACCGTCGACGCTGCGAAAGCGCGGGTTCCCGCCCAAGCGGGCTTCGGCCGCCGCGCGCATGTCGGGATTCGGCTCCACGCCCACGACCCGGGCCCCCGCCTCGAGAAGCAACTCGGAGAAGATCCCCGTGCCGGAGCCCACGTCGGCCACCTCCGCGTCGGCCGTCAGTCCGCAGGCCCGCCGGAGCAGCGCGATCGCCTCGGGCGGATAGCCCGGCCGATACCGGACGTAGTCTTCCACCCGGTTCGAGAACCGCCGCGTGGGGTCCGCCTCGGAGGCGTCCGCCAAGGCCCTATTCCCTCTCCAGAAAACGGATGGCGAGGGCGCTCATAACCTTGACGCCCGGACCGATGGCGTCGTCGTTGAAGTTGAACCGGGGACTGTGAAGCGGCGCCGACGGCGCGTCGGGCGGACGGTTGTTGCCCAGGCAGAGAAAGGCGCCGGGCACTTTCTCCAAGTAGAAGGCGAAGTCTTCCGCCGTCATGGTGGGTTCGGTGAACTCGACCACCGAATCCCGGCCGAGCACGGTTTCCGCCGTCTCCTTGGCGAAGGCGGTCATGGCCTCGTCGTTGCGCAACGCCGGGTAGGCCTCGTCGCTGCCGAAGGTCACGCGGGCCTGGGTCCGGAAGGACGCCGCCACCCCTTCCGACAGGCGCCGGATGGCCTCGCGGATCCGGGCGTGCACTTCGGGCTTGAAGCTGCGGTAGGTGCCGGACAGGCGGGCCGTGTCGGGAATGACGTTGGTCGCGTGGCCGGCGCGGATCATGCCGACGGTCACTACCGCCAGGTCCCAGGGATCCACTTCGCGGCTCACCACGGTGTGGAGCGCCGTGGTGATGTGGGCCGCCGCCACCACGGGGTCGATGCCCTTGCCCGGGTCGGCGCCGTGGCACCCCGATCCGCGCACCTCGACCTCGAACCAGTCGGCGCCGGCCATAAACCAGCCCGGCTTCAGCCCCACGCGTCCCACTTCGACCGTGGGCCACGCATGCAGCGCGAAGACGCCGTCCACGTCGTCGAGGATGCCTTCCTGCACGATGAAGCGGCCGCCCGCGGCATGTTCCTCGGCGGGCTGGAAGATGAACTTCACGCGTCCTTTCAGGAGGTCTCGATGGCGGGCGAGGACCCGGGCCGCGCCCAGGAGGCAGGTGGTGTGGCCGTCGTGGCCGCAGGCATGCATCCGCTCGGGTATCTCGGAGGCATAGGGCAGCCCCGTCTGCTCCTCGATTTCGAGGGCGTCCATGTCGGCCC
>CAYVOE010000138.1:2171-11358 GCA_964452795.1 uncultured Nitrospiraceae bacterium | reverse complement strand
TTTCCTCATTTCTGCTTCTGGCGACGCTGGCGCCGCCGGCGGAGGCCGTCCTGTCCGATGAGGTGCGCCAGGAACTGACGGCGCACTTCTCGGGGCTGGCCGAGGCCGACGGGGCCCAGCGGGCCGGTCGCATCGTCGCCCTCCTGACCGAGACCGAGGCCACCAACGACGAGTGGCGGGAGTATTTCGCGGAATACTTCCAGAGCCATCCTTTCACGGCGGCCATCGGCGAATTGTGGACCCGCGCCATCGCCGCGGGCGGTCCGACGGCGGACCGGCTGGCGGTGCTGTCGGGCCTGAACGGGGCGGCGGCCCTCGGCGCCTATGTCCCGCCCCTGCGCGACCGCGACGAAGCGTCGGCGTACGATTCCGTAGCCCAGGCCCTGACCTACCTGACCCAACTCCAGCCGCTCCTGGCGCCGACGGCGCGCAAGGCCGTGTTCGACGCCATACGCGCGCAGATCCCGGGCACCCTCGAGGGACTGATGCCCGCCGCGGGAAGTCCGCCCGTGGCCGGGGAGGCCCGGATTCTGCTCGGCGCGCAGTTGGCGGTGACCTTCGCCGAGTACGCGCCCGACCCGGCGGCCCTGGCACAGCTCGTCGGACTGGTGGGCGCCGGCGCCCGGTTCCACGCGGCCCACGGGTTGCTGCTCCTCGACAACAACGCCCTCGACGCCCAGCAGCTCGCCAGCCTCGACAACCTCCTGCGGGTGATCCCGTCCAACCTCCACGCGGTCCGGGTCATCGCCGTGCCGGAAGGGACGGGGATCGGTCCCGGGGGATCGACCCTGGCCCTGGCTACGGGTCAAGTGGTCTACGTTTCGGCCATCCCCATGAACGTCTTCACCTCGCCGGGTGAGTTCATCGCCGTCTCGGGACAGCCGGTGGCGCCCCTGTTCACCATCACCGCGGCCCAGGCCATGACCGGCGCCATCCAGGCGATTCAGTTCGCGCGCCGGCCCGAGCTTCGGATCCGCCGCGACGCCATCCTGTGGAGCGCGGGCACCCGGGCGGCGGCCTATCTGAGGCGGTCCGTGGCCCCGGTCGTCTACATCCGCGATCCGGCGGAGCTGCTGCCGGCCGTGGCCTACATGTGGTTCGTCAATTCCGAAGCCGCCTTCCTGACCGCCTCGGGGCTCATGGCCCTCGGTCAGTACGAGACCATGGACCAGGTCCTGCTCCTGGCGGACATGCTTTCCGGCGGCGGGGGAGAGGCCCCGCTGTACGCCACCGACCTCGCCGGGCAGGTCTTCCGCGTGACCACGCCCGTCGCGCGGACCGTCGTGACCCGCATCGCCGCCCCCGTCGGCGCGGGGACCGGAGGGGTACCCTACCTCAACGGAATCGTGATGGACGGGATGCGGTGGCGGTTCGACATTTCCTGGCGCGGCGTCACGGGGCGCGCCTACAAGTGGATCGAGTTCTGACGCGATGCGGTGGCCCTACGTTCTCCTGACCATCCTCTACTGTGCCGGCATCTGGTGGCTTTCCGGGCGGCCCGACCCTCCGGGCTCCTCCTATTCGCTGCCCGGCCTCGACAAGGTTGCCCACGCCATCCTCTTCGGCGGACTGGCGGGACTGGTGTCCGTGGGACTACGGCGGTCCAATCCCGGCCTCGGTTTCCGGCCCCAGTTCTGGGCCCCGGTCCTGTTCGCCGTGTTCTACGGGGTTGTCGACGAGCTGCACCAGGCCTTCGTTCCCGACCGCACGCCCAGCCTCGGCGACCTGGTGGCCGACGCCGCCGGAGCCCTGCTGGTTCAGTCGGTGCTGTGCGGCTGGGTGTGGGCCGCGACCGCGTTGCGGAAACCGGCCTGAGCGGGTGAGGGGAGCGCTCGAGGGCTCTCCAGGGGGCCGCGTGCAACTCCCGGGCGCGCGGGGGGATCGTAATTCGGGTATGCAAGACATTGCGGCCCTCGAGAACCCATGGTAGGATCGGCGGTTATGACGGAACACGACACGGACGTTGCGGCGGAGCCGCGGACGGGATCGGATGAGAAGCCTCCACGGCGGAGGCGGGGCTGCGCGGGGCTGTTCATCGCCTGCATGCTGGTGATGGGTGCCGCCTGGGGCGCGGGGCTGGGCTATTTCGTCCATCTGATGTACGAGGCCGAGAAGACCCTGGCCCGGGCCGATCTCCAGAGCTTCCGCCCCAAGGTGGGGAGCAAGGTATGGTCGGGCGATAACCCGCCGGTCCTGCTCCACGAATTCGCCGTCGAGACGCGCCAGGTCGTGCCGCTGAACGAGATCCCCCTCCACCTGCAGAAGGCCTTCGTGGCGGGCGAGGATCATATCTTCTTCCAGCACAAGGGCGTTCGGCCCGACGCCATCGGCAAGGCCTTCCTCTACATCTACCACACGGGCCGGTTGCGCGGCGGCAGCACCATCACCCAGCAGTTGGTGCGCAACGTCGACCGCACGGGCGTGTCCACGGAGCGCACCTTCTCGCGCAAGCTCGACGAGGCGCTCATCGCGCTCCAGATCGAGCGCCAGTTCACCAAAGACGAGATCCTCGAGCTGTACCTCAACCAGATCTTCCTGGGCATCAGCGCCTGGGGCGTCGAGGCGGCGTCGCAACAGTATTTCAACAAGAGCTGTCGCGACCTGACCCTGGCCGAAAGCGCCCTGCTGGCGGGGATCAACCCGTCGCCCCACAGCTTCGAGCCCTTCCGCCACCCGGACATCGCCCGGGTTCGCCGCAAGATCGTCCTCGACAAGATGCTCAAGGAAGGCTTCATCACCCGGGAGGAATACGACGAGGCGGTGAACGCGTCGCTTGACGACTCCATCGTCACCCCCGAGGAGCGCAAGGAACTGCAGGAGCGGAGCCGGGTGCCGTGGGAATCGGCCAAGGCGGGGTACTTCGTCGAGGAGGTGCGCCGCTACGTATCCCAGAGCAATCCCGTTTCGGCCGGCCGGACCCGGGACGGCGAGAACCCTGTCTTCGAAAGCGGCCTCCAGATTTACACCACCATCGACACCCGGCTCCAGGCCATCGCCGAACGCGTGATGAAGAAGCACCAGGACGCCTTCGACGAGAAGAAGCGCAAGCGTCTCGAGGCCTCGGGGCGCATGGACGAGTTTCAGCCCATTTCGGGCGCCCTGGTGTGCATCGACAACCGGCCGGGCTACCAGGGCTACGTCCGGGCCATGGTGGGCGGACGCGACTTCACCCGCGAGAAGTTCAACCTGGCCACGCAGGCGCGCCGTCAGCCCGGGTCGAGCATCAAACCCTTCATCTGGGCGGCCGCGATGGAGCAGAAGGGCTTTACGGCGGACTCGGTGATCGTCGATGAACCCTACGTCAAGCGCGTGGGCAACTCGGTGTGGGCCCCGAAGAACTTCTCCGGCACCTACCGCGGTCCGGTAACCCTCGAGCAGGCCCTTCAATACTCGATCAACACCGTGTCGATTCGGCTGGCCGTCAGCGTGGGCATTCCCCAGTTGCGCAGCTACTTCGAGAAAGTCGGCATCACCACGCCCATCGACCCGCTGGCGGGCGAGACCATCGCCCTGGGCTCGTCGGTGGTCACCGTCCTCGATCATTGCCGGGCCTACTCGGTCTTCCCCAACGGCGGCTGGCTGTACGCACCCGTCCTGGTCCGCGAGATCCGCGACCGCGACGGCCTGGTCCTCTACAGCCACAAGCCCAACCCGCGCCAGGTGATGCGCGAAGACGTGGCCTACAACATGATCGAGCTCATGGAGACCGTGGCCACCCGCGGCACCGGCGCCGGCACCCGCGCCCTCGACCGGCCCCGGGCCGGCAAGACCGGCACCTCGAACGAGGCCCGCGACACCTGGTTCTGCGGGTTCACCCCCGACTTCACCTGCGTGGTGTGGTTCGGATACGAAGACAACACTTCCCTGGGGGATTACACCGGCGGCGGGCTGGCCGTGCCGGCCTGGACCGATTTCATGGTCGAAGCCCACACCAAGGACCTTCCGCCGCGGCCCTTCCCCAAGCCGGAACGCAACCCCGTTCGAGAAGCGCAGACGGATAGCGGCGCTCCGGAGACGGTCCCCGCGAGGCCGGCCGCCAGCGACGACCCCATCGACGAAGACGAGCTCCTCGGAACGCTGTAGTCTCTAGGAACGCCGACGGGGGCGCTGGCGATGGATCTGCCAGCGCCGATAGCGGTTTTTCGCGGCGAGCCAGAAGATGTTGCCGGAGAGGAGGGGCCGGGCCTCGAAGGCCAGGACGGTGACGTCGTCGTGGTCGAATTCGTCGCGCCCGGCATAGCGACACAGGGATCCCGCCAGTCCTTCCGCGAGCTCGGTCACGGCTTCTTCCGCATGTTCGGCCAGCCACGACCGCAGGCCGTCGTCGCCGAAGCGGTGCCGTTGGGTGTCGGGCGTTTCGGTGACGCCGTCGGAATAGACCAGGAGCCGGTCGCCGGGCTCGAGCTTCGTTGTGCCCATGTCGTAGCCCACATCGCGGGCCGCGCCGAAGGCGACGTTGCGCACGCCGCCCCGCTCCTGCAGTTCGAGGGGGAACCAGGCGCAGTCGCGGCGGCGGTAGTGCAGAATGGGCGGATGGCCGGCGTAGCAATAGTGGAGCTCGCCCGTGGTGGCGTCGTAGGTGAAGCTGGCGGCCGTGGTGAGGGCGTAGTGGCCCTTGCGCAGCACCCGCCCGTTCAGTTCGTGGAAGATGCCGACGTCGTCGTGCCGATTGATGCGCGACGCCAGGGTGGTGTGGAGCCAGCGGCTCATGGCCGACACCGCTTCGCCGTGTCCCGCCACGTCGGCGAGGCAGACCCGCGTCATCAGCCCCATGCTGCAGGCCGTGACGTAGTACACGTCGCCTCCCTGGCCGCCGCCGCAGGGCTGCGACAGCACGTGGCCTTCGAGACCGGGCAGCACCACCCGCCGACGGATGGCCCCGTTGCCGCCCCACACCTCCGCGCAGGCCAGCTCCTGGAGGTCGATGATCTCGGGCGTTTCGCTCAGACGAGTTCCTCCAACCGGTCCACCAGATCCTTGAGGTGGGCCATGGCCGTGTCCACGGGTTTCGGCCGGGTCATGTCCACGCCCGCGTCGCGCAGCAGGTCGAGGGGATACTTCGACGACCCGCCCTTGAGGAAGTTGAGGTAGTCCTGGCGTTCGGATTCGCCGCCCTCGAGGACGCGCCGCGACAGGGCGATGGCCGCCGACAGGCCCGTGGCGTACTTGTACACGTAGAAGGCATGGTAGAAGTGGGGGATGCGCAGTCCCTCGAGCGAGAGGGACTCGTCCACCACGAATTTCGGTCCGAAGTAGAGGTCGAGGAGCTTGCGGTACTCCTCGCGGATGCGGTCCAGCGTCATGGGTTCGCCGGCCTCGGCGATCTCGTGCAGGATCTTCTCGAACTCGGCGAACATGGTCTGGCGCACCAGGGTGCCTCGGATCTCGTCGATCTCGCGGCTCAGCAGGTAGAACCGCATGGTATCCGACCGGGCGTTTTCGAGCAGGTGCTTGTTGAGCAGTTGCTCGTTGAAGGTCGAGGCCACTTCGGCCACGAAAATGGTGTAGTCGTAGTACTGGAACGGCTGGGTCTTCGCGCTGTAATAGGTGTGCATCGAGTGCCCGGCCTCATGAGCCAGGGTGAAGACGCTGTCCAGCACGTCCTCCTTGTAGTTCATCAGGATGTAGGGAGGCCCGGTGTAACCTCCCGCCGAGAAGGCGCCGCTCCGCTTGCCCTTGTTCTCGTACCGGTCCACCCAGCGGTCCCGGGTCAGCCCCCGCTCGAGCACGGTCATGTATTCGCCGCCCAGGGGTTCGAGCGAATTCACCACCAGATTGACCGCTTTTTCGTACGGGGTGCGGCGCCGCGCCTCCTGCACCAGGGGCACGTAGGTGTCGTACATGTGAATGTCGCGGAGCTTCAGGGCCTTCCGGCGCAGCTCGAAATAGCGGTGGACCGTCTCCAGGTTCTTGTGAACGGCCTTGATGAGGTTGTCGTAGACCGACACGGGTACGTTGTCGTGGAACAACGCGGCCTCCCGCGCCGAGGAGTAGTTGCGCACCCGGGCCTGGTACACGTCCTGGAGCACCGACTGGCTGAGCGACGCGGCCAGGGTGTGCTCGTGAGCCTCGAATTCCTTGTAGAACTGGTGGAAGGCCGTCTTGCGGACGTCGCGGCTCGGCGACTCGAGCAGGCTCCGGAACGACTCCTGCGTAAGCTCGACCTTGCGGCCCCGCTCGTCTTCCACGAAACCGAACTTCATGTCCGTGTTGGTGAGCTGGCTGAAGACCTTGCTCGCCGTGCCCACCACTTCGCCCTGCATCGCCAGGATCCGTTCCTCGCCGACGGACAGGATGTGAGGCCGGTACCGGAGTAGGCGCTCGAGTTGAAGGCGGAAGGGTTCGAGCACAGGATCGCGCAGGAAGGCCTCGATCTTTCGCTTGGGAATGGCCTGGATCTCGGGCGCGATGAAGCTTCCCGCCTCATTGATCCGCGTGGCGAGGTGCAGGTAGCGCTGCGTGAGGCCCTGGTAGTGGCTGTTGGACAGGTCTTCCGAGGCCTTCAGGAACGCATAGGACTGGAGCCGTTCCGCTTCCTTCCCGACTTCCACCTCGAGCTCGCACACCTCGCGCAGCACCTGGGCCGATTCGCCCACGCGGCCCCGGTACTTCTCGAATTCCGGGACGCGGCTCGCGAGCTTTTTCAGGGCCCGCTCCCAGGCGGCGTCGCTCTTGAACAGGGGCGACAGGTCCCACGTATCCGCCGCATTGACTTCGCTGCGCAAAGGTATTCGCTTAGCCTTGGCCATGGTTTCCTCTTCCGGTTGTTCCAGTGCGAAACAGCGGCCAGTATAGCGCAGGGCGCCGTCCGGGGTCACGCCGGGGGCCGGTTGCGCCGGACGCCGCCGTCGTGCCATTCTGAGCGCTCTATGGGCAACGTCGGATTCGACATGGAACGCGCGGGGAAACGCGGGGGCATCAACACGATTCGCCTGGCCGAACCGTCGTGGTTTCGCGAGCAGTGGAACCGCCGTCCGGAACGGGTGGGGCTGGTCCTGATCCTCGCGCTGGCCCTGGCCCTGCGCCTCGTTCGGCTCGGCACCTGGTCCTACTGGCACGACGAGGTTCACAACCTCGTCATGGGCGAACGGTTCCGCGAGGTCCTCGCAGGCGAATTCGTATCGAACCACCCGCCCTTCTTCAGCTTCCTCGTGATGCTGTGGCAGACCGTGGGCATGGGGGAGAGCGAATGGACCATGCGGTTGCTGGTGGTCATCCTGGGCCTCGCCGGCATCGTCTCGGTCTACATCCTGGCTCGCCACCTGCTGGGCGCCCCCGCGGCCCTGGCCGCCGCCTTCCTCCTGGCGATCAACCCACTCCACCTGTTCCACTCCCAGGACCTCAAGGAGTACATGGTCCTTCCCGTGACGGCGCCCATCATGGGCTACTTCCTCTACCGGGCCGTCGAAGAGAATCGGCCCGGTCTGTGGGCGCTCTACGGGCTTTGGGCCGGCATCGCCTGCTACAGCGAGCTTTTCGTGGGCCCCCTGCTGGTGGCGCTCAACCTATGGGCCCTGGCGCGGATCTGGAACCGGCGCGACCGAATCCCCGGCTGGATCCTGGGCAACCTCTTCGGCGCGCTCTTGTTTGTGCCCCAGCTCGGGTTGATGCTTCACAAGGCGAACCGCATCCTGCGCCATGCCGACGAATGGTGGGTGCGCGAACCCGACCTCGCCTCCGTGGCCTTCTACCTCAAGGCCGTGGCCTTCGGTTATTCCGACCGCGAGCCCCACTTCAAGATCGCCCTGGTCCTCTTCGGCCTGCTGGTGTGCATCGGACTGGCGACGGCTGCGAGGAGGAACCGGACGGCCGCCGTCATGCTCCTGGTGTGGTTCATCGTCCCGGTGGCCCTGGTCTACGCGGGGTCTCACCTCGTCGAGAGCTTCTTCCTCATCCGCGCCATGATCCCCTACGCCCTCGCCCTGTACATCCTGGCGGGGGCCGGGGTGGCCGCGATCCGGCCGCTGCCGCTGCGAGGCGGGGTCGCCCTCCTCGTCGCCGTCGTAGCCGCCTTCTCTCTGGCGGACCGCTACCAGGGGCGGTTCCCCCTTACGCAGTGGCCTCACCGGCCCGGAATCCACGCGCCCATCGACAGCCGCGGCGCCGCCCGCTTCGTCGTCGAGCGGTGGCGCGAGGGCGACATTCTGCTCCATGCGTCGCCCTTCACCTGGATGTCCTTCTACCAATACGGGTTTCGCGAGCGGCCCCAGCAGACCGTCGGCGCCTCCCAGGGCTACATCGACATCATCGAGTCCGGAAACCCCCGGATGACGCAGGACCCCAAGTTCCTCACCTGGTTTCCCCGCCATGTGCAGGAAGTCGCCGAGGGCCGCGACCGCCTGTGGTACGTCTTCGCCGACTGGCACCGCGAGTTTCTCGGCGGAAACACGCGCGACGTCTGGCGCTGGCTCGACGCCCACTATACCGAGCTGGCCCACGCCCGATTCGACGGGCTCGAGGTCTTTCTCTTCGCCCGCACCTTCGACGGCGCGCCCGTAACCCCCGTGGCCCGTACAAAGGACGACGGCGTCGAGGCCCGCCTGACCTACCGGGCCGGCGACCGGCTCCTGCACTACCGCAAGATCCTGCCGGACAGCGGACTCGTGCCGTCGGCTCCGGAAGAACGGCGGGGCGGGCTCCGGCTGTCCCTGGAAGACGACGGGGTCAACGAAAGCCCTCGCATCGTTACCGTACGCCTGGACAACACCCGGGACGTGCCCGCGTCCGTCCGCGTCGAGTTCCTCTTCAGCGACGCCGTCATCGAGGCGGCCGGCCTCTACCAGACCGACCCGTCGTCGGACCGCTGGCGCATCGTGCCCCGCCACAACCCGCAACCGCCGCCGCCCGACTACGAGGTCTCCGTCGTGGCCGGTCGTAGGGCCGCCGACGTCGACGACTCCGGACTCTTCGGGACGATTCCCCTCGCTCCGGGGACCTACGGGAGCCTCCTCTACCTTGCCGATTGGCCCGCCCCCGCGGCGGACGGCCGCTCGCCCGTGCGACTCGAACTCGCCGGCGTCTCTCTCCTGGACGGACCGCGTCCCGATGCGGCAACGGGCGACTGGACCGCCTGGCCCGCCGCGCCGGTGACCGTGCCGGAAGGGTCGGCGTCCGTGCCCATCCAACTAAGCGCGCCGCCCGAGTCGAGCGAAGGGGAGTCGTGGTTCAACCTTGGGTACATCGCCCT
>CAYVOE010000138.1:0-2161 GCA_964452795.1 uncultured Nitrospiraceae bacterium | reverse complement strand
CAGTCGCTTGACCTCCTGCTCCGCGTCCGGTGGAGCCTCGACGTGCCCGCCAGCCGAGATCGTGTGGACGTGTGGGTCTATGAACGCGGCGAGGACGGCCGGGTCTACCGCACTTTCAAGGTTTTTGACCTCCCCTAGCCTTCCCGGCCGCAAGCGCGCCTCTTGCGTCGGACGGGAGATACTGGACAATCCCGACTTGGTAGCAGATTGAATTGGTGATACAATTCAACCGCGTTGTACGCAACCGGGTTTACGGTTTGGTCAGGATAGCCCACCGTGTCAAAGAAACTCCTTAAGAGCGCCTTGACCTTCACCAAGAACGTTGGCCGTCACGCGCAGTTGCTCGTGAAGCGCGAGGAGACGCCCGGCGAAGCCTGGGCTCACTTGGCGAAGGACGCGCGCAAGCTCAAATACGTGGCCACGAAGCCGGCCGAGACTCCCGAACAGCGCGAAGTGGCCCAGCTCATTCGACGGGGCAAGCGCGCCTACAATGCCCGGGATTACGAAAAAGCCGAGGCCTTCTTCCGCCAGGCCATCGTGACGGACAGCGAGTGCTGCCAGGCCCTCACCTACCTCGGCCACACCCTCTACAAGCAGGGACGCATTTCCGAGGCCGAGAACAGCTGGTCGCGCGCCGTCGAAGTCGCGCCCACCTACGAGGCGGCCGAGAAGGCTCGGGAGAAACTGCTGGTCCTCGAGAAGAAAAAGAAGCAGACTGTCGCCGAACTCGAAGACCGGATTCGGGACCGCGAGTCGTGAACCCTTTTCGATGGTTTCTCCCCACCGAGGTCCGGTTCGGCGCAGGCGAGTTCAATCGCTTCGGCGAATGGGCCGCTCCCTATGGCCGCCGGCCGCTCGTGGTCACCGGGCGCCGGTCCGCGCGCCGGACGGGGCTTCTCGACCGCACCCTCGCGCAATTTCCCGACGCCGTCGTCTTCGATGAGGTCGACGAGAACCCCGCCACCGACGTGTGCGAGGCCGGGGCCGAGGTCTGCCGCGAGAAGGATTGCGACTTCGTCATCGGCCTCGGCGGCGGAAGTCCCATGGACGCGGCCAAGGCCATCGCGGTGCTGGCGCGGAATCCCGGACCCTGCCGCCGCTACTACGGTGCCGACAAGTTCGCCGATCCGAACCTTCCCATCCTGGTGGCGCCCACGACGGCCGGCACGGGGAGCGAGGTCACGCCCTACGCCGTCATCACCGACACCGAAACCGGGATGAAGCGGACCATTTCGGGCCGGACCCTGTTTCCCGCCCTGGCCCTGCTCGATCCGGAGCTGACGGTGACCATGCCCCGTTCAGTTACCGTCAACACGGGCCTCGACGCCCTCAGCCAGGCCATGGAGGGCATGGTGTCGCGGTCCTCGACTCCCGTGGGCGACGTCCTGGCCCTCGAGGCCTGCCGCATCATTCGGGAATGGCTGCCCCGCGCCGCTCGTCGGGGCGACGACCTCGAGGCCCGGAGCCGGATGCTGCACGCCGCCATGCTTGCCGGGGCCGTCATCGCCCAGAGCGGCACCACCCTGGTCCACGGCATGGGCTACTACTACACCCTCGAGTACGGCGTGGCCCACGGACTGGCCAACGCCCTGCTGCTTACTCCGCTGTTCCAGTACAACGCCTATCACGAGCCGAAAAAGGTGGCCGCCCTGGCCGAAGCCCTCGGCCACCCCACGCCGCCCGAGCCCGAGGCGGCCCGCGACTCCATCGGCCGGGCCCTCCACGACCTTCTCCGGGAACTGGACGTGTCGCCCGCCGCCGGAGAGGCCGGCGTCGAATCCAACCGATTCGAAGAGTTCACCGACGAGCTCGCCGGCGACCCCTACCGATTCAGAAACCAGCCGGGCACGGTCACCCGCGACGACGTCTTTCGGTTCTTCCAGGAGTCCTACGCCGGCACCCGCACCTGACGGCCTCCCGGGGCTCTCCAGCCCAGCAGGAGACACACACGCACCGCCTCAGGGCAACCATTGGACAAGACCGTCCCGCCACCGGCGTCCGCCCCACTCATCGCAGTACCACGGGGCCTGCGCCCAACGAGCCCATGTGCCATTGCCTCCTCGCGTAGGACGACGAGGACTGCGCCCGATGCTCTCATGAGCCCTACCCCTCCCCGTCATTGCGAGCCCCCAAGCGGCTTGCGCCGCCGCCACGATGAATG
>CAYVOE010000137.1:5003-11362 GCA_964452795.1 uncultured Nitrospiraceae bacterium | reverse complement strand
GATGGCGAAGGGCCGGGTCGTTCGTCGGGGTCGACGCGCTGCGGATATTACATCCGCCTCCGCGGAATATCGGCCGGGGCGAGGGGCCGTCGGGGGCCGGCTAGCGGAGGTATATGGTGGCGGAACGGTCGCAGGGTTCGCCGGCGGTCCATTCCTGGCCGTCGATGAGGGACCGGGCGGCGAAGGACTGGTTGCTGAGGCCGCAGGTGGACACCACCAGCCGGTCGTCGTGGACCTGGATGTCGCGGTACTCGACGGGGAACTCGGGGAGCGCCCCGGTCACCACGTGGGTGACACCGTCCTCCACAACGATGTAGTTCATGTGGGAATGGCCGGAAAACACGGCGCGCACCTGGGGATGGCGCGCCAGCAACGCCCGCAACTCCTCCCCGTTCTCGAGATACCCGTTGTTCATCATGCCGTCCCGACGCATGCGCTCGGGAATGGGGATCATGGGGTAATGGACGGCGATGACGGTGGGCATGCCGCGGTGCAGGGCGAGATCGGCTTCGAGCCAGGCCACCTGCTCCTCGGGCACGGCCCACTTGTCCGCCGGGACGCCGCGCTCGACGTGTTCCTGCAACCGCCCGTCGGGCAAACGCCACCACGGGTCCAGCACGCAGAAATGCAGGTTGCGGTGCGAAAAGGAGTAATACGTCCGACGGACGGGCAGGTGGGCCTGGAAGGCGTCCAGAAACCACGTGCGCGACTCCGGCAGCACAAAATCGTGGTTGCCGCCCATGGGATAATAGGGAAATCCCAGGGAATCCATGAGGTCTCGGGCGGCGAACATGGCGTCGCAGGTCTGGCTACTGGCCAGATCGCCCGTGGCCAGGATGAATTCGGGCTTGAGTTCGGCCAAGTCGCGGCGCAGGCAACTCATCACTTCCGGCATCATGGTGCAGATGACGCGATTGTTCCAGCAGCCGTCGACTTGGCTGCCCAGGTGCGGGTCGGTAACTTGCACAAATCGCCACATGGCTCTTCCCGAACAGCCTGTTCGACTTCAACCGCACCCGTCCTGCGGCGCGGTTCTCCGGTCACAAAGTCAGATGCGAACCCGCCTGCCCCGCCGGCCGGATCCGTGGGACACTATAGCAATCGACTGTCGGATCGATCAAACCGTCGGCCGAAAAAATGCCGTCCGAACCGGCAATCATCGGTGCTCGGCATTCCGATCCCGGCCCAATACGAACCGAACGTGAACGGAGACGCCAAAACCGATGCGGTCGAAGTTCAGACCGTCATCAATGCGGTGTTCGGCATGGGAAACTGAGGACCTGCGCCTCGCCACCGAGGTCCGCACGGAGCGCGGGAACCGGACTTCAACACGTCCGCGGGGCTCTTGTCTCGTGGGTGTGTCCGCATCCCTGGTGCAACGCCGGCGCGATTACTCCATGCCGAGGCGCTTCATGGCGCGCCAGAGGGTCGTGCGACCCACCCCCAGCAGCTCCGCCGCCTGGCTGCGGTTGCCGTTGGTGCGTTTCAGGGCCGCCCGGATCACCTGTTCGCCCAGGTCCTGCGGGGGGCGTTTCCACCGCGCCGCCAGGATGTCCTCGGGCAGGTCCTCGATGCGGATATCGCGTCCGTCGCCCATGACCACGGCGTGCTCCAGCACGTTGCGCAACTGGCGGATGTTTCCGGGCCACGAGCAGTCCATCAGAATGGGTTTGACGTCGTCGGTCAGCCGGACGCGGGGCTTGTCGTACCGTGCCCGCAGGTCCTGCAGAAAGGCCTCGGCCAGCCGGAGGACGTCGGCGCCGCGGTCGCGCAGCGGGGGCAGAACGATGGAGGCCACGTTCAAGGCGTAGTACAGCTCCTGGCGGAGCTCTCCCGACGAAAGCAGGTCGGCGGGGTCTCGTTCGGTCGCCGCGATGAGGCGCACGTCGGCCGGTACGGCCTCGCTCGCGCCGAAAGGCACGATCGTCCGTTCTTCCAGCGCCCGAAGGAGTAGGCCCTGCGCTTCCTTGTTCAGTTGGCCCACCTCGTCGAGGTAGACGGTGCCGCCGTGGGCCCGGGCGAGGGCGCCCACATGGTCCCGCACGGCTCCGGGAAAGGCCCCGGCCACGTACCCGAACAGCTCGTACGACAGCCGCTCGGGCGGCAGGCCCGTGCAGTCCACCGTGAGGAACGGGGCCTCGGCCCGGGGTCCGGCCTTGTGCAGCCGCCGGGCGAGGGTTTGGCGGCCCGTGCCGGGCTCCCCCACCAGGAGCACGGGAATGTCCGCGTTGCGCAGGCTTCGCAACCGTCGGGAAACGGCTTGCATCCCCTCCGACGACGCCACCAGCCCTTCGAGGACGGGATCGGGCTCGGGCGGCGCCACGGCCACCTCGAGCTCAACCGGCTCCGGCACTTCCGGCTCGGGCGCCGGCGTCTCGGACTCCAGCGAAGCGTGGCCGTTGCCTTCGGCCGAGTCGTTGAGCTCCGGAGGGATGTCCATTTTGGGCGCCGCGGTTGCGGGGCCCGCCGGTGGCTCCGAATCGGCTTCGAACGACTCCATAAGCAGCGCCTGCCGGACCCACGCCGCCTCGGAACCCCACTCCGACTCGAGCTTCGAGACGAACCGGCAGGCGGGGTCGCCCTTGGCGCAGCATTCGCTTTCCACCGTGACGACGTGCCGGCCCAGGATCTCGCTCACTTGACCCGAAAGATAGCCCGCCACGGTCCAGCAAGCGCATTCTTTCCCGTCTTCAAAGGCCATGCGGTGCGACAGGCCTTCGGTCGAGCCCTGAAGCACCAGCTCGCGGTAGAGCGTCCGTTCTTCGAGGTCGTACTCGAAGGTCACGGGCTCCACCACGTAGCGCCCCTGCAACTGGCCGAACACGGGACCCGCCTGCAGGGCCAGGCGCGCATTTTGCGCATAAACCGCATAGTGGCGCGCCGCGTCGCGACGGCCCTGCTCGAAACCCATGCGATACCGAAGCGCCCGGGCCCGGGTCCGACCCAGCATCTCGACCAACTGCCGGCGTTCCACCGCCATGGTCTCGAGGTCCAGGAAGATTCCCGGGCGGTTCAGCAGGCTCAGCTTGCCTTTGCCGGGCAGCGACTCGATCCAGACGTTGCGGGCGCCTTCGAGATAGTGCGCCAGAACCGGCGGCAACTCGAGAAACACCTTTGAACTAAGTTTGGTTGGCCGCATCATGGCCCTGTTCCCCCATGCCGTTGTGCCCGATGCAGGATAGCGGGAACGACCGTGCATGTCAAGCGTTTCGCCTGAAACACCACAACTTGCGGGGCTATGACTGCGGCTCCAATACAAGATATGGAACATAGGTGGCTTAGAAAGAAACAGCAACGTTCAGTCGAAACAGCGAATGCTTCCGCGTGAGCACGACCGAACCATTCTGAGCGTCGCAAAAGGAGCCTGAATGGTATCCGGATCAGGCGGGGGTCTGAATCGGACGGCGGCGGAGCAGCAGGAACAAGGCGATGCCCCCGGCGACGAGAAGGAAGCTGATGAGCTGCTGGTCCGTGATGAAGGCGATCCGGACGGGGTTGTGGTCGCCCCGGTAAATCTCGACGACGAAGCGGAGCACGCCGTAGAGAACCATGTAAAGCGGCAGGGTGAACCCCGGGAAAGGGTTCCACTTGCGCCGGGCATAGAGGAGGATGGCGAACATGCAGACGAGACCGAAGGCTTCGTAGAGCTGGGTGGGGTGTACGGGGAGGGACCACAGCTCGGTGCCCGCACGGCCGAAATGCTCGAGGTAGGGTTCGCTTCCGGTGGCGGGCTGTGAGATGTCGCCGGGCACGCGGGGAAATTGGACGCCCCAGGGGACTTCGGTGACCCGGCCGTGGCAGCATCCGACGCCGAAGAAGCATCCCAACCGCCCGATGGCGTGGCCCAGCGGCAGGAAAGGCATGACCGTGTCCGCTGTGCGCCACACGTCCATGCCCCGTCGGCGCAGGGCGAAGTAGACGTAGACGGCGGCGGCGAAGAGTCCGCCGTGGAAGACGAGTCCGCCGTTCCACAAGGCGATCCAGCCGATGGGATCGGTCAGGGAATAGGCCTCGGGGAACATGATGATGTGGAGGACGCGGGACCCCGCAATCCCGGCCAGGAGGGCCCAGAAGGCGATGTCGCTGAGCTGGTTGGCGTCGATCCCGCGCTTTCGGGCGTCCCGCTGGATGAGGAACAGCGTGACGATAAACGCGACGGCCAGGAGCAGCCCGTAGGTGTGGAGCGTGATGGGTCCGATCTTACCTATCGTCGGACACACGGGCCTTCTCCAATCGATGCCAGCTAAACAGAAGCAGGACGACGCCGACGCAGATGGCGGAGTCGGCCACGTTAAAGGCGGGATACCGCTTCCAGGGGAAGTCGAAGGGGATGAAGACGAAGTGGAACTGGAGGAAGTCCACCACGCCCCCTTCGCGGAAGAACCGGTCGATGAGGTTGCCCACGGCGCCGCCGGCCACCATTCCGTAGGCCAGGTTCTGGAGGCGCGCCTGAGGATCCAGGTGCCAGAACAGGTAGATCAGGACCAGCGTCGCCAACAGGGGCGCCACGTACGGCAGATACGGTATCCCCGACCCCATGCCTCCGACCAGGCCGTCGTTCCGCTGGTGGGTCAGGAAGAAGAATTCCTCCTCGCGCCCTGCGAAGGTCCGGCTGCCCAAGGGAATGTAGTAGGTGATAAGGGCCTTGGTTACCTGATCGAGCACCAAGACGATAAGAAAGGCCGCCCCAATCCAGGCGGCCTGGGTCCGGCGATCCACGGACGGCTGGACCTCACAAAACTCCCTCGCGCTCAAGTTTCGACTGACACTCCACGCAATGGCGGGCCGAAGGGAAGACTTCGAGCCGCTTCCTCGGAATTTCCTTGTTGCAGCCTTCGCAGATTCCGTAGGATCCTTGTTCGATCCGCCGAAGGGCCTCATTGATCTCGCGCAGGCGATGGGATTCGCTGCTGGCGATATTGAGCATGGTTTCCCGCTCGAAGTTCTCGGTGCCTACTTCGGCGTAGCTGGTCAGATCGCCGGCCTGCTCCGGAGAGGCATCGTAGAGGTGCTCCTCTTCGATTCTCCGCAGGCCGCTGCTCAGCCGATCCCGCTCCGCTTCAAGCAGCTTCTCGAACTTCTTGGCGTCCTTCTTGTTCATCCGGCGAAATCTCCCAACTGTTCCACGCACCGCGCACAAAGCTGCGGATGCTCGGGAATGGTTCCAACGGTTTCACGATAGTTCCAGCATCGCACGCACTTCGTGCCGGGAGCCCTCCCCAACGTCACAACCAGCTTGTCCTCGGTTTGAGCCGCCTCGCTCGAGACGGGCTCGACATTCACCTTGGAAACGATGAACACCCAAGGCAACTGGTCCTCATAGGCCTCGAGGATGCGCGCGGTGGGCTCGTCGCCCGGGGCCAGGGTGATCTGGGCCTCCAACGGCGACCCAATCACCTTGGCGCGTCGCGCCTCTTCGAGAACCTTCGATACGATCCCCCGCATACGCAGGAGTTCATTCCAGTTGTTCAAAGCTTCGCCCGACAGGCGATGCTCCGGCCTGGGCGCCGGGAACCGCGACAGATGAACGCTGTCGGCATCGCGCAGGTGCTCCGGAAGAAAAGCCCAGGCCTCATCGCAGGTATAGACCAGGATGGGCGCCAGGAGTTTCAAGAGGTCCCGAAGCACTTCCGCCATGACGGTCTGACCGGCACGGCGGACGCGCGAGTCGGCGGCAAAGGTATAGAGGCGATCCTTGAGGATGTCAAGGTAAAAGGAGCTCATCTCGACGGCGCAGAAGTTATGAACGGCGTGGTAGACCTGGTAGAATTCGTACTTCTCGTAGGCCTCCAGCACCCGCTCCTTGAGCTCTTCGAGCTGGTGCAGCGCCCAACGGTCCACCTCTTCCAGTTCCCCGTAGGCCACGGCGTTGTCCGCGCCGAAATCGCTGAGGTTGCCCAGCATGTACCGGAAGGTGTTGCGGATGCGGCGGTACGCGTCCTGCAGGCGCGTGAGGATCTCGTCCGAGATGCGCGTATCCTGGCGATAGTTTTCGCTGGCCACCCACAGGCGGGTGACGTCGGCCCCGGACTTGTTGATTAAATCGTTGAGGCTGTAGAAGTTGCCCAGTTTCTTGGACATCTTCTTGCCTTCGCCGTCCACCACGTAGCCGTGGGTCACCACGACCCGGTACGGGGGGCGGCCCTTGACCGCCACGGCCGGGATTAACGACGACTGGAACCAGCCCCGGTGCTGATCGCTGCCCTCGAGGTACATGTCGGGCGGCCACGTCAGGTCGGGGTGGTTCTCGCAGACCGCGCGGTTGCTGACGCCCGAGTCGAACCACACGTCGAGAATATCGGTCTCGCGGGAAAAATCGCGGCCGCCGCACTGGGCACACTGGGCGTCTTCCGGGACCA
>CAYVOE010000137.1:0-4993 GCA_964452795.1 uncultured Nitrospiraceae bacterium | reverse complement strand
TGTCGAACCAGCGGTCGATGCCGTCGGGCGCCGACAGGGCCTGCTCCTCGATCTTGCGGAAGCTTTCGGGCGTCGCGTAGACCGCGTTACAGGCCTTGCAATAGAACACGGGGATGGGCACGCCCCAGGCGCGCTGGCGGCTGATGCACCAGTCGGGCCGGGCGGCGATCATGCCGCGGATGCGTTCCTTCCCCCAGGCCGGCACCCAATTCACCTCGTCGACCGCCGCCACGCACTTGTCGCGGAGGCCCTGGGCGTCCATGGACACAAACCACTGGGGCGTGGCCCGGTAAATCACCGGTTTCAGGCAGCGCCAGCAGTGAGGGTAGCTGTGCTCGTAGGGGGCGTGGTGCAGGAGGTGGCCGGACTGCCGCAAATCCTCGACAATCACCGGGTTGGCCTTGGTGACGTGTTGGCCGGCGTAAGGTCCCGCCTCTTCGGTGAACACGCCTCCGGCGTCCACAGGCGACAGGGGCTCGATTCCGTAGCGGGCGCAGACCACGTAGTCTTCCTGGCCGTGGCCGGGCGCGGTGTGAACGCAGCCGGTTCCGGCTTCGAGGGTGACGTGGGTGCCCAGGAGGATCGGGCAGATCCGGTCGGGGAACAGAGGGTGCCGATACTTCAGCCCCTCCAGGTCCGCGCCGCGCCAGCGCTTCACAATTTCGTAGTCGCCGATGCCGATGTCGGCCAGGGCCCGAGACACCAGCTCGGTGGCCATGATATAGGTTTCGCCGCCGACGCGGACGGCGCTGTACTCGAAATCGGGATGGACCGACGTGGCCAAGTTCGCGGGGAGCGTCCAGGGCGTGGTGGTCCAGATGACGTAATACACCGGGCCTTCGAGACCCTCGGGAAGGGGGTCAACCGCCTCGAACTTCACGTAGATCGACGGCGACGTGTGGTTGTGATACTCGACCTCGGCCTCGGCGAGGGCCGTCCGGCACGTGCCGCACCAGTAGATGGGCTTGAGGCCCTTGTACACGTCTCCGCGCTCGTACATTTCGGCGAACACGCGGATGATGGTGGCCACGTAGCGCGGATTGAGGGTGAGGTACGGGTTCTCCCATTCGCCCGTGATGCCCAGGCGGCGGAAGCCTTCCCGGTGGATGTCCACGTACTTGAGCGCGAAATCCCGGCATCGCCGACGGATCTCGACCTGGCTGAGGTTCTTCGCCTCGTCGCCGAGATCGCTCATCACCTTGTACTCGATGGGCAGCCCGTGGCAGTCCCAGCCGGGGACGAAGGGGGCGTCGTAACCCGCCATCTGCTTGGACTTTACGACCAGATCCTTGAGCACCTTGTTGAGGGTGGTGCCGGCGTGGAGCTCGCCGTTGGCGTAGGGAGGACCGTCGTGAAGCACGAACTTGGTCCGGCCCGCTCCCTCTTCCCGCATGCGCCGATATAAGGCGATGTCGTCCCAGCGCTTCAGCATTTCGGGTTCCCGCTGGGTCAGGTTGGCCTTCATCGGGAAGTCGGTGCGGGGGAGGTTGACGGTGCTCTTATAGTCGGTCGTGCTTGCCATAGTCAGTCATCTTCGATTGCGCATCGAGCGCGGTAAACCCCAGGCGTTTAAAGTCGCCGAAAATAGCACAGTGCAACGGGAGAAGTCAAGGAGCGCGGCTTAGTATGCGCAGTTTTCTTATCCCGCCGCCGGGGTTCCACTAATCCATTCCAAACAAATCCCGGCCCGGGAAAAGTCCCTTTGTCCAAGCGGCTTATCCGGTCTGTCCTGCCTCGGTGCGGGGCGGATCGAGGGCCTCTCCGGGCGGAGGGCAGGACTTGGACAAAAGGAGCGGAGGGAACCGGACACCGGGGCGCGCCCCCTCCCCTGCTTTACGGACGCTCGGCGGGGTCGGAGGCCGATGCCGCGGGCGAAGCGGCCACGGGCGGCCCGGCGATGAGCTCGCGATAGAGGTCCTCGTATTCCGTGACGCGATCATTGCGGTTGAACAGACGGACGGCCCGTTCGCGGCCGAGCCGTCCCATTTCGCGGGCCCTGGAGGGGTTTGTGAGGATTTCAACGGCGTGGCGGGCCATGGTGTCGGTGTCGCCGACCTCGCAGAGATAGCCGGTGACCCCGTGTTCCACGACCTCGGTGACGCCGCCGCTGGCGGTGCCGATGACGGGGACTTCGCAGGCCATGGCTTCGAGGGGCACGAGGCCGAAGCTCTCGTGTTCGCTGGGCTGCATGACCACGTCGGCGCACCGGATGATGGACGCGACGTTCTCGTAGGTTCCGAGATAGGTGATGCGGTCGGCGATGCCGAGTTGCTTGGCCACGCCCACGGCGAGCATGCGGTCGGGCCCGTCGCCGATCATGACGAGCCGGGCGGGCACCTGGTCCGAGATCTTCTTGAAGGCGCGGACGACATCGGTGACCCGTTTGACGGGCCGGAAATTCGAGATGTGCATCACCACCTTCTCGTCGCTCTGGGCGAGGCTGCAATGGTTCTCGGGTTCGGGGGGATACTTGCTCATGTCGAGGAAGTTGTAGATGGTGCGAATGGGCATGGTGAGGTGAAATTCGCGCCGCGTTTCCTCGCTGAGCCATTCCGAGACGGCGGTGATCGCGTCGCTCCGTTCCATGGCGTACTTGGTCATGCGGTAGAAGGACGGATCGATGCCCACGAGGGTGATGTCGGTGCCGTGCAGCGTGGTTACCAGCTTGAACTGGTTCTCGGGCGGCAGCATGTCGCGCGCGAGGATGGCGCTGGTGGCGTGGGGAATGGCGTAGTGGGCGTGCCACAGCTGGATGCGGTGCTCCTCGGCGACCTCGAGGATCTTGGTGGCCAGGCCCAGGGTGTAGGGCGGATACCGGAACTGGGGGTAGCCCACCATGTCGACGGTGTGGGAGAAGACGTTGCTGTAGTAACGGCGCAACCGGAACAGGGGCTCGAGGGTGACGAAATGGACGGTGTGGCCTCGTTCGGCCATGGCCAGTCCGAGTTCGGTTGCCAGGATGCCGCTTCCGCCGGCCGTGGGCAGACAGGTGATGCCGATATTCATAGTTTCATCTCGAGTCCGGGGAGAGTGGACACGCCCACGGGACCTTCTGCGAAGAGGGGCTCGCCGTAGGGGAATCCGGCCGTGGCGCCCCAATACCGCGCCTTGGCGGTGATGGATTCCCAATACTCGGGCGTGGAAATGTAGGTCTGTTGGTCGGTGTACTCGGTGTCGAACTGGGACTGGTAGGCCCGGATGGCCGCCAGCTTGACGTCGAAGGCGTCGGTTATGTCCATCACCAGCGCAGGCGCACCCTTGCCCTCGTGAGAGGGGTAGAAGTACAGGCGGGCGGCGCGGTGAGGCTCCTGATCGGTGTCGATCCGCGTGAGGCCGGCCAGGAAATTGGCGTCGCGGAGGATCCGCTGGGCTTCCGCGTGGTCGGGATGGCGGTCGTTCGCCATGGGCGCGAGAATGACCGTCGGACGCAACTCGCGGATGAAGGGAATCACCCGGTGCCGCTGGTCGAGGGTGTTTTCGAGGGCGCCGTCGGGCAGACCGGCGTTGAGCCGGGCCTCGATGCCCAGGATGTGGGCGGCGTCGCGGGCCTCCTGTTCGCGGGTTTCGGCGTCGCCGCGGGTGCCCATTTCGCCCCGGGTAAGGTCGAGGATGGCGACGGAATACCCGTCGCGGACCAGGCGGTGCAGGGTCCCCCCCACTCCCAACTCGACGTCGTCGGGGTGAGCGCCGACGGCGAGGACGTCCACCGTCACAACTCCACCTCGTTCATGCCGAAAGATTCCACGTCCAATTCATCCAAAAGCCGTTGGATAAGCCCCAGACCTTGAGGGAAGACATACGAGAACACAGTATATACCCTCTCCTGGGGTCGACGCCAAGGCGCCAGGGCGTTGCGCAGCCGGGCGACCTGCCGCTCCACGGCCTCGACCTGGGTGCGGTCCTGACGCATGAGGGCGCGGTCGATCCGGTCGAGCTCCGCGGTAAGGCGGATTTGAAGGTTGCGGGCCATGGCGCCGGCGGTGGGGTCGGCATCGGCCAGGGCGCGGGCGAGAAGGTCGAGGGCGCTTTCGACGGCGGGCCGCCGCTGGGCGAGCTGGCGGCGTGCGGGCCCGTCGACGGCAACCGGCAGGGCCCGGGCCAGGAGGTCGTCGTCGGGGAGGGTCATGTCGTCGAGGGAGAATCCGAAGCGGCGGCGGAGCTTGTTGAGCTTGATCGAGGTGATCGTACACTGAGCTCGCGGGTAGACCACGGGCATGTCCAGACCGAAATGCTCGAAGACCGGCCGCAATTGGGCCCAGTAGGCCACCTCGCCCGGGCCGGCGATGTAGGCGGCGGCGCCGAACAGCTTCTGCTGGACGACGCAGCGGAGGGCGACGTTGGGACTGAACCGTTCCGGGGCCTCCCGCAGGAGTTCGAGCATTTCGTCGGGGCGATAGGCCGCGGAGGTCTCCGGAAGCCGAAATCGGCCGTCGCGGAAGACGACCTTGCGGCGGCGCCCCTCTTCGATGAGAAAGAAGTTGCACTCGTCGGGGGCTTTGACGAGTTGAAGGTCGAATCCGAGGCCGGTCAGGCGTTCGCCGGCGGCGTTCAGAAGCTCGGTGCTGCGCAGGGGTTCGGCGATTTCGCGTTCGAGGACGGGCGCGGCCAGACGCCGGGCCTCGGGCCAGTGGGGCGCGAAGATCAGCAAGGGGGTATCGCGAAAGAGGATTCGCAGGAGCCGCGCGGACCAGTCGGCGAGGGAGGACGAGGCTTCGAGGGACTCGTGGAGCAGGCCTTCGATCTCGCCGCGGAACTCGGAGCCGGGGGTCTCGGCGGCGGCGCGGGACACCATGTCGTGTAGCGCCGGTTCGAGGGGCACGTGGAACATGGGCCGGCCGTCCACGGGCGGATTGGGCTCGTAGCGCATCTCGAGGGGCGTGTGATCCTTGGTGAGGAACCAGGCGCTGCGGGCCTCCTCGAAATCGTGGTCGTCGCTGCCGACCCAGAAGATCGGCACGCAGGGCACGCCCGAGCGTTCCGAAAGGCGCCGGGC
>CAYVOE010000136.1:0-11380 GCA_964452795.1 uncultured Nitrospiraceae bacterium | reverse complement strand
GGAACACCGGGAAGGCGTGCGGGCCTTCCTCGGGAAGCGGGATCCCGTGTTTTGAACGGTGCGGACGGGCAATCGTCGCGGCACGACGCCGTTCCCTGATTATCAACAACGGATTACCATGTCGACGCCGTCGTATTTCGAGAAGGCGAAGCCGCTCTGGGACGAACTGGGCGCGCTTCTGGACAAGGCCCACCGGCAGGGCGTGCGGAGCCTCAGCGCCGAGGAGCTCTCGCGCCTGGATCGGCTGTACCGGACCACCACGGTGCACCTGGCCCAGGCCCGCCTGCGCACCACCCACCGGGCCCTCGTGGAGCATCTGAACCGCCTCGTGGGCCGGGCCCACAGCCTGATCTACGCGCCGCCGCGCCGGAACCCCCTCACGCGCTTCCTGCGGTTCTACGCCGACGGATTCGCCCGGGCCGTGGCTCGGACCGCCCGGTTCCACGGGGCCTCGCTGGCGTTGTTCACGCTGGGCGCCCTCTTCGCCTACCGGGCCGCTCTGTACGACGAGACCTTCGCCTACGCCCTCCTCGGCGACGACGTGCGCCTTCCGGGATCGAGCGTCGAGCAGCTCGAGAGCGTGCTGCGCGGCGGACGCGACATGGCGTCGGTCGAAAAGTTCGGGTTCGCGTCGTTCCTTTTCACCCACAACACCCGGGTCGGATTCATGGCCTTCGCGGCGGGCATCCTCTGCGGCATCCCGACCGTGTTCCTCATGGTCATGAACGGCGGGGTCCTCGGCGCCTTCACGGCGGTGCACCACCGCCTCGGCGTGCGGGGCGAGATGTGGGCGTGGATCCTCCCTCACGGGATCACGGAGATCGCGGCCGTCATCCTGTGCGGAGGCGCGGGGCTCATGCTGGGGGCGGCCGTGCTGCGTCCCGGCCTGCACACGCGGGGCCACAGCCTACTCGAGGCCGGGCGCGAGGCCGTTCGGCTGGTGCTGGGCGTGGTGCCCATGTTCGTGCTGGCGGGGTTCATCGAGAGCTACATCCGACAGAGCCATCTCTCCGTCGGAGCCCGCTTCCTGTTCGCCGCCACCACGGCGGCCTTCTGGCTGGCGTACTTCTACCGCGGGGCGTGGCGGGAAATCCGGGCGCGCCGCAGGATGGAACTTTCGCCGCCTCCGTCCTCCGTCGATCTCTGAGGGGGGAGCGGAAACGCGCGCCGAGCCCGGCGACGGGAAATGGGGTACACTGGGCGGGCTGCAATTTGCTGCCGGAGAGCACAACATGACGCAAGAGTCTTTCTCTTTTCCTTCCGAGTTTGAGGTCTCCACGCGCCACCTGGTGATGGAACGCCACCTCAATCCGTACGGCAACGTCTTCGGCGGCACCGTACTGGCCTGGCTCGACGAAGGGGCCGCCCTCTTCCTCATGGAAAAGATCGGCTACACCAACTTCGTCACGGTGAGCATGAACCACGTGGACTTCAAGGCGCCGGGCCACCGCGGCGACGCGGTCCAGATCCTGTGCCGCGTGCTGCGAACGGGGCGCTCGAGCGTGACGGTCCAGGCCAAGGCCGTCAGCCACGAAGCCGCCAGCCGGAGCGTGCGCGAGATCATCACCTGCGAGATCACCTACGTCTGCCTCAAGGACGACCGGCCCTATCCGTATTTTCAAAGCGAGGAATACCGCGCCTGGCGCAGCCGGCCCGAGACACTGGTGGAGTCGGAAGAACCCCTCGACCAGACGCCGCTGGTACCCAAACCCGAGGGCAACCTGCCCAACCCCGACCTCGGCGGCGCCGCCCCCACGCCCGGCCAGGACACGACGTCGGACGCCCACCTCACGGGGTGAGGGTTCCCGGCATCGGCCGCGGTTCCGCCCGCTTGACATTCCCGGCGGGGTTTAGTTTACTCTCGCCGAAACAAGTCACACTCCGGTTTCCGAACGTATCTACCCTGGGCGGGCCTCCCCGGCCCGGAAAGGCAATTGCCATGCAGCAGCAGGATCGACCCCTCGTGTCGCGTCGCTCCCTGTTGAAGGGCCTGGGCGCGGGCGCAATCGCGGCCGCGGCGCCGCGCGTCGGATGGGCGCAGGAAGGAAAATCGAACATGAGCACGGTGGGCAAGGTGATGGGCGCCGGCGAGCACACGTACGAGCTGGTGAAGGACTGGGGCAAACTTCCGGCGGGCGTGTCCTACGGATACACCCACGGGGTGTGCGAGGACTCCCAGGGTCGGATCTACATCCACAACCAGAGCAAGGACTCGGTGATCGTCTTCGACGCCGACGGGACCTTCATCAAGTCGTGGGGCGAGGAGTACGCGCCCGGGGCCCACGGGATGCAGTACAGCCGCGAAGCGGAAGGCGAATTCCTCTACCTGGCGCCCACGTCGCAGCACTTCGTCTGCAAGACCACCCTCGACGGCGAGGTGGTGTGGAAGCTCGAGTACCCCAAGGAATCGGGCGTCTACGAGAACGCGGAACAGTACGTGCCGACCAACATCGCCATCGCGCCCAATGGCGACTTCTACGTGGCCGACGGGTACGGGCTGTCTTACATCCACCAGTACGACAAGGACGCCAACTACATCCGCACCTGGGGCGGCAAGGGCAGCGAGCCCGGCAAGATGGACTGCCCCCACGGCATCTGGATCGACACCCGCGACGGCGAGCCCCGCATCGTGGTGGCGGACCGAGCCAACGTGCGGCTCCAGTATTTCACGCTGGATGGGGAGCACATCGGGTTCGTCACCAACGACCTGCTTTATCCCTGCCATTTCGACCAGCGCGGCACGGACCTTCTCATCCCCGATCTCTACGGGCGCGTCACGATCTTCGACAAGGACAACAAGCTCGTCACGCACCTGGGCGAGAATCCCGGCGTGGAGAAGCAGGAAGGGTATCCGAACCTGCCCCAGGACCAGCGGATCCCCGGGTCGTTCATCTCGCCCCACATGGCCATCTGGGACCACGACGGCAACGTCTACGTCGTGGAGTGGATCAGCGACGGTCGGGTGACCAAGCTGCGCCGCGTCTAGCCCCCGCGGGCCGGACTCCGGACCCTTAATCCCCGTTGTGGTACTGGGGAATGCGGGCGGGGTCCAGGGCGACGCGGAGGCAGGCCTCGTAGGCCATCTCGGGCGTAATTCGGGCAAGCCGGTCGGCGGCGGTGGCCTTGTCGGGCACCCCGCCGACCGTTTTTTCGGGCGGCAGGTACAGGATCTCGTAGGGTTCCCGCCAGGGCGCGTGCTTGGCGGGATCGGTGCCGCCGAAGACCGCCACCACGGGCGTGCCCATGGCGCAGGCGATGTGCATGGGACCCGTGTCGCAGCCGAAAAAGAGGTCCGCGCGGCCGACGAAGGCGGCGTAGTGCTTGAGGTCGGGCATCTCGGGCGCGACCAGGGGACGGCGCCGGGCCTGCTGCGACACGTCGAGGGCCACGTCGCGCTGGCCGGGCCCGTGGGTCACCACCACCTCGAACCGTCCGTCGGCCAGGAGCATGTCGCACAGGGCGGCGAAATGTTCGACGGGCCACCGCTTCTCGGCCCGGTCGACGGGCACGTGAACCGTCACCGTCCGCTTCCCCCCGTCAAAGGCCTCCTCGTAGAACCGTTCCACCGCCTCCTGCACGTCCTCGGAAATGTGGATCACCACGTCCTGGCGGCGATATCCCGGGGCGATGGCGTCGCACAGGAGGAGGTTCTCCTCGACCCGGCTGAGGCGGGGCGACGGCAGGGCCACGCGATGGTTTAGCGCCAAGTGGCTGCCTTCCTGGCTCCGCGGCGGCGCGAAGCCGTACCGATCCGGCGCCGCCGACGCAAAGGCAATCAGCCCGCTCTTCAGGATGCCGTGGAAATCGACGACCACGTCGTATCGGCTCTCGCGGACGCGGCGGCAGAAATGCCAGAACTCGCGGACGCCCTGGCGGAAAGGCTTCGGCCGCTCGAACACGAGCAGCCGGTCGAGGGCGGGATGGTCTTCCAGAAGGTCGGCGGATTTGCGCTCGACGGCCCAGTCGATCTGGGCGTTGGGATGGGCCTCGCGCAGGGTGTGCAGCGCCGGCAACACGCGCACCACATCGCCGATGGCGCCGAGGCGCACGATCAAAATCCGCGGTATCCCGTTCAGCATGGGGTTCTACAGTCCGTTCCGGTTGGCAACCGGACACTTTAGCACAACGCCGAGCCCCATCGCCATCGTTGCCGAACCGTCCGACACGCCTATTTATACAGCGAGCGGTAGGCGGCGTAGTTGGCCAGCACGCGCTTCACATACTCGCGGGTCTCGCTGAAGGGGATGGACTCGATAAATTCCTCGGCGTCCAGACCGGGCCGTTGACTGCGCCACTTGCGCACGTTGCCGGGTCCCCCGTTGTAGGCGGCCAGGGCATAGACCGGATTGCCGTCGTTGGTGCGGAGCATGCGCGCCAGGTAGCGCGAGCCCATGCGGAGCGAGGAGGCCGGGACGTCGAGCCGGGCGGCGTGCTCGGGCCCGACGGCGGGGTCGACTTCGGCGAGCCAGCGGGCCGTGGCGGGCATGAGTTGCATCACCCCGGTGGCGCCGGCGCTCGAGACCACCGCGGGCCGAAAGGTGCTCTCCTGACGGGCGACGGCGAGGATCAGGTACGGGTCGAGCCCGTTTTCGGCGGCCAGGGCGCGCACTTCGTTCCAATAGGCGCGGGGATACATCACCCGGATGCGCCCGGGCTCGGGCTTGCCGTCTTCATAGCCCCAGGACAAGGCGTTGATCATCTGGACGGCGGTGTAGGCGAGACCCGCGTCGGCCATGGCTCGGTAGAGGAATTCCGCGCCGGGACCGCTCTCCTTGAGCCGAGCCAAGTGCAGGGCCTCCCATTCGGCTTCCGGCAGGCCGTGGAGCCCGAAGAATTCGAGCAGGACCACGGACGGCAGGGGCTCCTTCTTCCAGCCCTGGGGCGCTTCATCGGCGGGGTCTGTCACGATGAGGCCCAGCCGAAGTCCGGCGCCGGGGATCGGGAGGGCGCCGCCGTCGCAGCTCCGGGTCTCGCCCAGGTCCTGAAGCCGGGCGAGGGCGCGGTGGCCGTAGAAGTTGCCGAAACCGATGTCGGCGGCCCGGCCGTAGGATTCCGCGGCCCCTTTGCGGTCGTTGCGCCCTTCGCGCAGGCGGCCCGCCTCGTAGGCCCCTTCCGGAGCCAGCGGGCTGTTCGGGTATCGTGCCGCCAGGGCGTCGTAGGCCGCCAGGGCCTCGTCGATCCGGCCGTGATCCCGAAGGATGCGGGCCGCTTCGAGGTATGCGTCGTCGGCACGGTCGTGATCGGGGCAGACCTTCGCCAAGTGGAGATAAGCCTCCGCGGAAGCGTCGAAAAGCCGCACGTCCTTCAGCCGGGCGCCGTAGGCCCACAGGGCGTCGCCCGTGTCGGTGTAGCCCGGCCAGTCCTCGACCATCCGCTCGAATTCGGCCTGGGCCTCGGCCCGGCGCCCCGCGTCGAAGAGGGCGCGGGCGAGATGGCTTCGCGCCATGCGCCCCCATTCCGAGTGACCGCCTTCGTCCACGACTTCCCGAAGCCGATCGATGGCCGTCGCCGTCTGGCCCTTGCTCAGCAGCACCCGCCCGTGGAGGTAGTTCCACTGGAGCCGGCGCTCGGGCGTGTCGGCCAGGAGCATGAGCCGGTTGACGGTCTTCTCGGCGGCCTTGCCGGCGTTGAACCGAATCATGGCCGTGGCGGCCGCCCACAAGTCCTCGATATCGGAGGACTGGGCCAGCCGTTCGGCCGCTTCGAAGCGCCGCGACCGCGCCGGGCCGTCGGCGATGGCCTCGCGCAGCAAGGGATAGGCCGCGGGGGCCGTCTCGGGAAGGGCGAGGAAGTTGTCTATGGCGAGCCAGCGGTACCGGTCGAGCCACCAGGGCTGGAACTCGGTGTCGAGGACGTGCGCGAAACAGGCCGCCGCCTCGTGTCGCCGGCCCAGGGATTGGTAGACCCGGGCCATGTCGGCGTAGATCATGGCCACCCACGGACCTTCCGGATAAACCTCGAGCACGGCCTGGTAGGCCGCGAGGGCGTCTTCCGGGCGGCCGGACTGCTCGAGACAGGCGGCGGACCGGGCCCGGGCGTAGGGCGTCAGGGGACCGTCCTGAGCGGCGCAGGCGTCAAAGGCGGCGCGGGCCTCGGCGTAACGGCCGGCCCGTTGGGCGTCGGTGCCCTCGAGAAACGACTCGGCCCCCGGCAGTGCGGCGGACGCCGCCAGGGCCAACGACAGAAGGATGCTCAATGACTATGACTCCGCAGGCTTCCGCCTGATACCGTCCGAATGGACACGGAAAAAAGGAAGGAAACGACCGGCGCGTCGCGCATCCCGAGAACGGGACCCCGTCATTCGCTGGGCCCCTCCGACCCGGTCCCCGGCCCGCCGCGGATCGCGCTCTGTTTTCGCGGTTGTTTCGTTTCCCGGTCGCCCCACATGGGATTTTCGGAATTTGGGGGACCCGGGGGAAAAATACGATCTTAGGCCCGGCCGGGTCAAATGGGGCCGTCCGATCCCGTGTGGGTAGCAGACTGTTCCGCATCACTGCGCAGGCTGTGTTATAATCGGACGACTTCTCAGAGTCCTTTCCATCGACTCCCCCCGGAAAGGAGGTGAAAATTCCATGTTGACTTGGGCCATTGTGTTCCTGATCCTGGCGATCATTGCCGCCGTGTTCGGATTCTCGGGCCTGGCAGGCACCTTTTCCACCATTGCGTGGATCCTGTTGGTCGTGTTCGTGATCCTCTTTGTGGTGTTCCTCGTTCTCGGCCGAAGGCCGCCCGTCTGACCTTTCTCTCGGCGAAACCCGCCTCAATCAACCGCGGTTCGACCGCGGACAACCCGCGCACGATTACGTAACGCGCACGTATCACGACAACCCTGTGGGCGCCGGCGCGTCCCCCGCGAGCGCCGGCGCCTGCTAACCTTGAAAACTTCGGGGTTCTCCGGAAAATTACGAAATCTACCATGCGCCACGACTCTGCCGTCCCGAGTTGGACGGCCACGGGTAGCCGTGCCGCGCGCACGCGGGATCGTGATACAATTTTTGTGCTACCATATCGGGTTCTCCGATCAAGCATCGAAACGCCGTCCGGCGAACCCAATCGCGGCTTGTGAGACACGTAACCGTCCGCGGAGAATTCTTTCGGAATTAGGGGCCGAAACGCGGCGATCCGGGGTCGTTCGAATACGCGTAAATGGCCGTTGTTATTGTTTTCACAAGGCCGTATTCGCGTCTTGGCGGGAATAGACCGCAGCCCCTCCTTGAGCCTCTTTTCTCCCGCCAACGGATGCGCCGGTGGATCGGCGTCGGCAAAGGTTCGTGGGGCAATCGTGGACCCGACGGGGCCGTCCGCGGCTCTTCAGGGGGGTTCCCTTCATACAAAAACTATGCTACAATCCTTATGGCACGCGATATACCGTACGACAACGGCTTGGCACTTGAACCGGCGAGGGATCTTACGATGAGACGAGTCCCAATCGCGCGCGATGTCATGTCTTCGTCCGTATTCACCCTGCATCCGGAGATGGATGTATGCGAAGCCATCGACGTGCTCCTGCGCAAACGCGCCTCCGGCGCGCCCGTGGTGGACGACGACAAGCGGTTCGTCGGCGTCCTGACCGAGAAGGACTGCCTGCGGGTGTTGAGCCATTCGGCCTTCGGCACCCTGGAATGCGGCCGGGTGTGCGACTTCATGTCGGCGGTGAAAGGCACCGTGGACGTGCACATGGACATCTTCGCCGTGGCGCAGGTGTTCCTGACCGGCAACTTCCCGACCCTGCCCGTGGTGGAGGACGGGTCGCTGGTGGGCGTGATTACGCGCCAGGACGTCCTTCGCGGCATTCAGGCCATGCTCCACGGACTGGACGCCAAGAAGCGCCGAGACGAACGGACCCTGCGGATACTCCAGTCGCCCTCCTCGATCAAGGAAATGCAGGAGGTGGTGGCGACGCAGCCGCGGGAGAGCGTGGCGGCCCTGTTTCGCATGCGCCACGACGGCGAGTCCTGACAGCCGGGGCCGCCGGGTGCCTGCCCTCGAAGTTCGAGGACGGACACCCGGCGACCGCGGCGGGACCTTGAGAGAGCCTGCCGCGCCCCTCAGACGCGGACGGGTTCGCCGCGCTCGGCCGATTTCCAGGCCGCTTCGGTAACCTCGATGGTGCGAAGGCCGCACTCCGGGGGCGTTTGGGGTTCGTCTTTCCCCAGAATGGCGTCGATGAAGTTGGAATCGGGGTTCTTGTCGTATTTCTTGAGCTTGACCTCGATGGGCTTGCCTTTGGCGTCCTGGTGGATCAACCCGAGTCCCTGCCGCAGGTAGAATGCCCCTTTGCTCCCGACGATGGTGTGGTCCTCGTGCCAGGCGGGGGCGTTTCCGACGACGGACATGCTGCCGAGGGCGCCGTTGTCGAAGGTCATGGTGAGGGTCGAGTTGATGTCGACCTCCGTGTCGAAGTTCTCCATGCGGGCATAGACCTCCTGGATGCGCAGGCCCGTGACCCACATGATGATGTCGATGAGGTGGCTGCCGGAGTCGTTGATCTGGCCTCCGCCCGATTCGGCCTTGATCTGGCGCCAGGTGCCGCGGGTGGCGCGGAGCCATTCCTGGCACTGGATGGCCTGGACGTACTGAATCTCGCCGAGGGCGCCCTTCCGGATCTGGTCGCGCATGTAGCGGAACTGGGGGTCGTAGTGCCGCTGGTAGGAGATCATCAGCACCTTGCCCGACTGCTTCGCCTTGCGCATGACCTTCTTGGCGTCTTCGATGGTGCAGGTCATGGGCTTCTCGCTGAGCACGTGGAGCCCCTTGCCCAGACAGGTCATGGTCTGATCGATGTGGCACTCGTGGGGGCTCTGGACGACGACGGCGTCGAGCGTTTCCTTCTTGATCATGTCGCGGTAGTCGCTGTAGGTCGGCAGCTTGTCGGAACCCGGACACCGCTCGTAGAAGCGCCGGAGCGATTCCTCGCTCGGATCGTTGAGGGCCACCACTTCCGCCTTGCCGGTGGCGTGGAGCCGCTCCCAGTGACCCGGTGAGATCCCGCCCGCCCCGATAAAGCCGACACGTATCTTGCCCGCCATGCGCGTAACTCCCCTCTTCGCCCGTAGGCGCTCTGGACCGAGTTTGACCGGCGCAATCGTAGCAACGCCTCCCACGCCGATCAACGCCGCAGCGCACCGGGAGCGGCCGGGTTGAAGGAGGACCGCTCGTCGGCGCCCGTTGCCCCGCCCGCTTCGACTGAGCTACTATTCGGCCCAATTCCAGCGGCGGAGGTGAACGATGAAAGCTGTGATCATGGCCGCGGGTCGATCGACCCGGACCTACCCCCAGACCCGCACCCGACCGAAGCCCCTGCTCAAGGTGGCCAACAAACCCAAACTGGCCCACCCACAGGAGGCCCTGCAGGGTCTGGTGGACGGCGCCATCGTCGTCGTCGGCTACCGGCAGGAGATGATCCGCGAGGCCTTCGGCGACTCCTGGAAGGGCATGCCCCTCGAGTACGCGGTCCAGACCGAGGCCCGGGGGACGGGCCATGCCATCCTGCAGTGCGCGGACCGCATCGACGGGCCCTTCCTGGCGATGAACGGCGACGACCTCTACGACCCGGAAGACCTGCGGCGCCTGGTCGAAGTCGAGCGGTCGGCCCTGGCCAAGGAGGTGCCGGACCCGCGGGCCTACGGCATCTACGAAGTGGCGGAGGACGACCGGGTGGTGCGGCTCGTCGAGAAGCCGAAAGAGGTCTTCTCGAACCTCGCCAACATCGGTGTGTACCACTTCACTCCGGACGTGTTTGACGTGCTGCGGGAGACGGAGCCCTCGGAACGAGGCGAAATCGAGATCACGTCGGCCGTCCAGACCCTGGCCGAGCGCGGGACCTTCCGCGTGGTTCGAGCCGAGGGCTACTGGCTCGCCACGGGATACCCCTGGCACCTCCTCGACGCCAACGAGTTTTTCATGGCCCGGCTCGAAGGGCAGGACATCCGGGGCGACGTCAGCCCCGCCGCCCACATTCAGGGTGCCGTGTCCATCGGGGAAGGCACGATGATCCGGCCCGGCGTGGTGATTGAGGGCCCCGTGATCATCGGGAGCCATTGCGACATCGGACCCAACTGCTGGCTGAGGCCGGGGGCCACCATCGGCGACCGCTGCCGCGTGGGCCAGGCCGTCGAGATCAAGAACTCCATCGTCATGGACCACACGGCGGTGCCCCATCTCACCTACGTGGGCGACAGCGTCATCGGCGAGAAGTGCAACCTCGGCTGCGGCACCGTCACGGCCAACCTGCGCCACGACCACGCCCACGTGCGATCTCTGGTGAAGGGCGAGCTGGTGGACACGGGCCGGCGCAAGCTCGGCGCCATCATCGGCGACGAGGTCCACACGGGCATCCACACGTCCATCCTCCCGGGACGCAAGCTCTGGCCCTACAGCATCACACTTCCCGGGGAAGTCATCTCGAAGGATCGCGTGAAAGAGTTGCCGGAAGTGTAACGCCCGGCGCGCGCGAAGGTAGATATGGGGGAACGCCCGGGACACGACAACCCCCGGGGGCATAGGGAGAATTCGAGATGAAGCACCTGAAGTCCGTCAGCAAGCCCGCGAAAGCCAACGTGGTGGAAGACATCTTCGGCAAGTTCCAGGACGCCCTGGAGAGCATCACCGGCGTGTTCAAGGGCGACGACGACTAGAATCTCGTCGAAAGTCGAGGCGGCCGGGGCGCAGCACATGGGCCCGGCCGCCTCGATTCGCTTCAAATCCTGCAATTACTCCCCGGGCAGGGGCTGGATCTCGATCCGGCGGAACTCGATGGGCGTGCCTTCGCTCTGCAGGCAGATGTCGCCGCCCGTCGCCGTCGCCTGGGTGGCCTTGTTCACTTCTTCGTCGTTGACGAAGACGGTGATGGTGTCGCCGTCGGCGACGATCCGCATGGTGTTCCATTCGCCCAGGGGCTTTTCAGAATCGTCGGTCTTGTTGGGCACGCGGCGAGAGGACTTGTCCACGTGTTCGGCGATTTCGTTGCCGCCGATCATCCAGAAGTCGCCCGCGTTGTCGGCAGCGAGCTGAGACTCGATGCTCTTGGGCCAGACCACGTCTTCGCCGGTGGTGTGGACGAGGACGCCGCTGTTCCCGCCGTCTTCCGGCCAGCGATATTCGACGATGAGGACGTAGTCCTTGTAGGCGTCGCGGGTGCGGATGTAGCCGGCGGGTTTGCCCTCGCACCGCAGCACCCCGTCCTTCACGGTCCACACCTTCTCGGGGTCGCCGTTGTCTTCGAGGAAGGGCTCCCAGCCGGTGAGATCCTTCCCGTTGAACAAGGGGGTGACCTCCTTCGGCGCCTGGGGCTCGGGGTCCGCCGCTCCGCACACCGCCGCCCACGCACACAGGGTAATCGCCAACGCACAGCGCATCTTTCGTACCTCCTGTTCGGTTA
>CAYVOE010000135.1:4608-11434 GCA_964452795.1 uncultured Nitrospiraceae bacterium | reverse complement strand
CGAGATGCGCGGACCCATCGTGAAGTTTCTCGGCGACGCCGAGAAGCTCGCCCTCATCGAGCGGACGGGCGCCAGGGACGGCGACGCGCTGTTCTTCGGCGCCGGCGACCGCGCCGCCACGCTCACGCTCATGGGCAAGGTCCGCGGCTACCTCGCCCGCGCGCTCGACCTCATCCCAAACGACATATTCCACTTCTCGTGGATCGTGGACTTCCCCATGTTCGAGTGGAACGAGGACGAGAAGAAGATCGACTTCTCCCACAACCCCTTCTCGATGCCCCAGGGCGGCCTCGAAGCCCTCGAGACCCTGGACCCCCTCGACGTGCTGGCCTATCAGTACGACTTGGTGTGCAACGGCGTCGAGCTGTCGTCGGGCGCCATCCGGAACCACCGGCCCGAGATCATGGTCAAGGCCTTCGAGATCGCCGGGTACACCCGGGAGACGGTCGAGTCCAAGTTCCCGGCCCTGTGGAACGCCTTCCACTACGGGGCCCCTCCTCACGGAGGCATCGCCCCGGGATTCGACCGCATCGTCATGCTCCTGGCCGACCAGCCCAACATTCGCGAGGTCATCGCCTTCCCTCTGACCCAGAGGGCCCAGGACCTGCTGATGGGCGCTCCCAGCCCGGTGACCGAGAAGCAGTTGAAGGAACTGCACCTCGAGATCAAGCTCCCGCCGAAGGCCGAGTAATTGAAGCCGGGGGCGTATCCCGCAAGTCCTTTGCCGGATACGCCCCTCGCTTTTTTTGCGTCCTGGATGTCCGTCTATCGCCAGGGGATGGAGCGGTACGCCAGCCGATTGGGAAACCCGGCACCGAGTTCCGCCAGGAGAATCTCCCGAATGTCGGGGTAAAAGCTGAGGTCGGGCACGCGATCCAAGGGCACGAATTCCACCCCCGCGACGCGGGCGTCGTCCGGTACGGCGCGCAGGGAGCCGCCTACAACTTCGGCCGTGAATATTACGTTCACGATGTGCCGGTGCCGGTCGGGCGGGATGCTGTCGCAGACCAGCACGACGCTCCCCGGCCGCACGTCGAACCCCGTTTCCTCGCGCACTTCCCGCGCCAGAGCCTCGACGAGGGTCTCGCCGAAATCCACGCCGCCCCCCGGCAAGAGCCAGTACGACCGGCCGTCCTTCGCGTGATTCACCAGCAGAAGACGGTCTCCGCGGAGGACCACGGCCGCCACGCGGATCCGAGGCGCCGCGGGGTTCGAAACTCCGTCCCCATCCCCGGGGCTCATGCGATGAACCCGCTCAGTTGGGCCTCGAGGACGGGATCCAGCTCCGCCTCCAGGAGGATGGCGTTGTCCTCGTACTCCTGTCGGAGCACCCGGCCTCCGGCGTGCACCCGCGCCACCACGCCCGCTTCGCTCTGAGGGATGCGAAGCAGGACCCGGCGCCGGTTGGAGGCGAATTCCTCGTCGAGGAGGGCTTTCAACCGGTCGAGGCCGTCGCCCGTCTCGGCGGAGACGTCGATGCTGCGGGGACGGTGCCGCATGAGCTGCGCCACCCGTTCGGGATCGGCGATGTCGTTCTTGTTGAACACGTAGACCAGGGGTTTGCCCTCGATGCCGATCTCGTCGAGCACCTTGTGCACGGCCTGGATGTGCTCTTCCACCGCCGGGTGCGACGCGTCCGCCACCAGAAGCAGCAGTTCGGCCTCGAGCGTCTCTTCGAGGGTGGCCCGGAAGGCCGCCACGAGCCCGTGGGGCAGCTTTCGGATGAATCCCACCGTGTCGGTCAGGATGATCTCGCGCCCGCTGGGCAGGATGCAGCGGCGGCTGCGCGGGTCCAGGGTCGCGAAAAGCTTGTTCTCCACCAGGACGTCGGCGCCGGTGAGGGCGTTGAGCAGGGAAGACTTGCCGGCATTCGTATAGCCCACGAGGGCCGCCACGCCGATGCTGTTCTCGATGCGCCGCTTGCGCTGGACCCGGCGCTGTTTCTTAATCACTTCCAATTGCTCGCGCAGGTAGCGGATGCGGCTGCGGATGACGCGCCGGTCCACCTCGAGCTTCTGCTCGCCGGGACCGCGCGTGCCGATGCCGGCGCCCTGGCGCATCATCTCGACGCCCCGCCCCGTCAGGCGCGGGAGGGTGTATTGAAGCTGGGCCAGCTCGACCTGCAGCTTGCCTTCGGCCGTGGTGGCGTGCTGCGCGAAGATGTCGAGGATCAATTGGGTGCGGTCCAGCACCTTCACATTTAGTTTCTGGGCGAGCTTGGAGCCCTGGGTCGGCGTGAGGTCCGTGTCGAAAATGACCAGGTTCGCCTCGAGCTCGTCCACGGCCCGGGCGATTTCCTCCACCTTGCCCTCGCCCAGGAGGGTGGCCGGATCGGGCTTCGGCCGGTTTTGCACGTAGGTCTTGACGATGTTGGCGCCGGCCGTCCATGCCAGATCGCGCATCTCGGCCAGCGACTCTTCGATCTCTTCGTCGGAGTCCGAGGGCAGTGCGAGCCGGACCAGAATGGCGTTTTCCGTGACGGGCGGTCGTTCCAGTTCAATGAGTTTATCATTCATTACGCAATCTCGCGGGTTGAGGCATTCGACTCCTGTCGGATTGTGCCCTCCCCTATGAAGAGAATCTACCACGCTTTCGACTGAGGCACCAACCGGCACCGGTTTGCCTGCGCCTTCGGCCTCCCGTAAGATCAGGGTCTCCATGCGCACCGGCGCCGTCGCGAGGCCCCAAACCGAAGCCCGGATGCTACGAAATCATGCACACACGCAAAGAAATTCACCTCCCCCTGTCGTCGCAACAACTCCTCGAGCGCGTCCGGAACGCCCGGGGCCGCGTCGACTTCGTCTTCGCCGACGACCGGCCCTTCGCCCAGTGCCACGCCTCCACCCTCGCCCCCACCCGCGACGGCGGACTCCTGTGCGCCTGGTTCGCCGGTACCCGCGAGGCGGCTCCCGACGTGGGAGTATGGCTTTCCCGGTTCCATCAAGGCGCGTGGTCGACTCCGGAACGGGTGGCGAAGATCGCCGATTTGGCCCACTGGAACCCCGTGCTCTTCTCCGCGCCCGACGGCGAGATCCTGCTCTTCTTCAAAGTAGGCGCCACCATCCCCCGATGGCGCACCTTTGTCATGCGTTCCTCCGACGGAGGGGCCGTCTGGAGCGAGGCCCGCGAGCTGGTCCCGGGCGACACCGGCGGACGAGGCCCCGTCCGAAGCAAGCCCCTGGTCCTGTCGGACGGCTCCTGGCTGGCTCCGGCGTCCACCGAGCAGGTCGAGAACCATCCCGGCTCCTGGTGCGCCTTCGTCGACCGCAGCCGCGACCGGGGCCACACCTGGGAAAGAAGCCCGGACTTCTCCGTCGACCCCACCCGCATATCCGGTCCCGGCGTCATCCAGCCCGCCCTCTGGGAGTCCGCGCCGGGGAGGGTCCATGCCCTCCTGCGGACCGGCGGCGGCGTCATCGCCCGCACCGATTCCAACGACGACGGCCGCACCTGGAGTCCCGCGCGCCCTACGGCGCTTCCGAACAACAACAGCGGAATCGACGTCCTGCGCCTCGACGACGGCCGCGTGCTCCTGGCCTACAATCCGGTGGCGGAGAACTGGGGCCCTCGCACGCCCCTGACCCTGGCCGTATCGACCGACAACGGCGAGACCTGGCGCGACATGGGCCACGTCGAAGACGACGATGCGCTCCAAACGCAGAACGGCAGCCCCGAGTACTCCTACCCCACCCTCGTCCGGACCCCGTCGGGCGTGGCCCTTTCCTACACGTGGCGGCGGGAGCGCGTCCGCTGCTGGCAGATCCCGCTCGCGGCGCTGACGGTGGACCGATAGCGCTTCTTCCCGGCGATGCGGCGCCCATCGGGAACCTTTCTTCCGATTCCGTGTTCCACGGATGAGTCGGGTTTGAAGCGGATTTGGGAGCGCGGCCGAACGAAAGGACGCGCGCACGTGAAGGGATCGCAATGACCACCGACCTGCTGGAGCCCATCGCGCGGGAATCGTGGAACGGGGACCGGGCGCGCCACCTTCTCCAACGGGCGGGGTTCGGAATTCCGGCCCGCGCGGTGCAATTCCTGGCTCGCCTGAGCCCCGAGGAAGCGGTCGACCACCTGGTCTTCTACGAGCGGCAGGGCGAGTCGGTTCCGGAACCGGACTTCCTCCCTCCGCCGACGAACATGCGGCGCCTGCGCGAATCCCTGCGGTCGGCCTCGCCGGAAGAGCGGCAGCGCCGCGTGCAGGAGCTGCGCCGGGCCGAGCGCGAAGCGGTCGCGTCGCTCCAGGCCTGGTGGCTCGAGCGGATGGCCACGACCGCTTGTCCCTTGCGCGAAAAGATGACCCTCTTCTGGCACGGCCACTTCGCCACGTCCGCCCAGAAGGTGCGGTCGGCCTGGTTCAACTATCGACTGAACGCCGCGTTCCGGACCCACGCCACGGGCAACTTCAAGGCCCTGACCCAGGCCGTCGCGCAGTCGCCGGCCATGCTCCGCTACCTCGATAACGTCCGGAGCACCCGGCGTCAACCCAACGAGAACTGGGCCCGGGAGCTTCTCGAACTGTTCACCCTCGGGCCGGGACACTACACCGAGGACGACATCAAGAACGCCGCCCGCGCCTTCACCGGATGGTCGGCCAATGAGAACGGGTTCCTGTTCCGCGCCGCGACCCACGATTTCGGCCCCAAGACCTTCCTCGGCCGTCCGGGGAATCTGAACGGCACCGACATCCTGGACATCGTGTTCGAGCAACCGGCGACAGCGAAGTTCATCTGCGGGAAGCTCTGGGCCTTCTTCGTCCACGAGGATCCGCCGCCGGCAGCCGTTCGGGAACTGGCGAAGACATTCCGAGAACACCGCTACGAGCTCAAGCCCGTGCTCCGGCGGATGTTCCTGTCTCGCGCCTTCTACAGCGAGCGCGTCGTGGGCACCCAGGTGAAAAGCCCGGTCCAGTTCGTCCTGCAGCTTTGCGATCACATCGGGGTGGACGCCCCACCCTATCCCCGTCTCGCACAAGCGACGGCGCGGCTGGGCCAGAATCTGTTTTATCCGCCCAACGTGAAAGGCTGGGAAGGCAACCGCGCCTGGATCAACGCCAACACGTTCCTGATGCGGTGCAACCTGCCGCCGTTCCTCGCGGCGGCACGCCGAGCGCCCGCGGCCATGGCGGCCCGGGCATCGGTCGTGTCGGATTCGCCGATGCCGCAGCCGCAGGAAGCGCCTCAAACGGGGCGTAACGCATTTGCCGGCGCGCAGTTCTCCACCGTGGGCGATTGCCTGGCGTTCATCGAGAAACGGTTCCTGTCGGTTGAGCTCTCAACCGAACAGAAGGCGATCCTGGCCGAGGCCCTGGGCGTACCGTCGGACGAAGCGGCGCCGCTGCGTCCCGCCGATCTCCGGGGTCCACAAGTTCGAGCCGCCCTGCACCTGTTGTTGAGCACCGCCGAGTATCAGCTCTGCTAACGGCTGCGAGGAACTACAAACCATGCACATTCGGATTTCCCGACGAACCTTTCTGAAGTCGGCCGCCCTGTTCTCGACCCTGGGCGTGGCGCCCCGGTTCCTCCTTCGCACCGCGACAGGCGCGGCGACCGACGCCCCGGGAATTCCCGGCGATCGGATCCTGGTGGTGGTCCAGTTGAGCGGCGGCAACGACGGCCTCAACACCGTGGTGCCCTACGGCGATGACGCCTACTACCGCGCCCGGCCCCGCCTGGGACTGCCAAAGGACCGCGTGCTGCCCCTCGACGACCATATTGGCTTCAACAGCCGCATGTCGGCCCTCAAGGGCCTTTACGACGACGGCCGGGTGGCGGTGCTCCAGAACGTGGGATACCCCAATCCGGACCGCTCCCACTTCCGCAGCATGGAGATCTGGCACACGGCGAGCGGCGCCGACGAATACCGCGCCACGGGCTGGATCGGACGCTATTTCGACAACTGCTGCGACGGCTCCGCCCGGCCCCAGGTGGGCGTCGCGGTGGATGCGGAACGACCCCAGGCCTTCGAAGGCGTCCGGGGTCTGGGCATCGCCTTCGACCGGCCCGACCGCTACGGCTGGATGCCGGGAAAAGGCGCCGACACGGAGGCCAGCTTCCGGCGCATCAACGCGGCCCGCACCGCGTCAAACGACACCCTGGCCTTCCTCCACCACACGGCGTCCAACGCCATCCTCAGCGCTCGGGAAGTGCGGGAAGCCGCCGAACGAGGCGGAGGCGATTTCCGCCGGCCCGCCCGCGGCATCGAGGCCCTTCAGACCGTCGCCGCCCTCATTCGAGGCGGCCTCGCCACCCGCATCTACTACGTGTCCTTCGGCGGATTCGACACCCACGCCAACCAGGCCGGACCGCACGACAACCTGCTCGAACGCTTTTCTCAGGAGCTCGCCCGGTTCCAGCAAACCCTGCGTCGGGACGGCACGGCCCCGCAGGTGCTGACCCTCGTGTTCTCCGAGTTCGGCCGGCGTGTGACCGAAAACGCCAGCGGAGGCACCGACCACGGCACCGCCGCTCCCCTGTTCCTCGTCGGCGACGGCGTCAGGCCGGGCCTCCGCGGGACCCCGCCCGACCTCGAGAACCTCGACGAAGGCGACCTGCGGCACGCCATCGACTTCCGTTCCGTCTACGCCGCCGTCCTCGAAGACTGGTTCCACGTCGACAGCAAGCCCGTCCTGGAAGGCGCCTATCCCCCTGCGAGTGTGATCGCCTGAGCCTATCCCGCCACGCGGTCGATCAGCCACCTGACCCGCTGATCCTCCGGCCCCTACCGGATCGGTGGAGGCGCCAACTTAGCCACGGACGGTACGACGCTCCTTCGATCTCGCGGGCTTCTTCGCGGGCTTGGACTCCGATTTTCGCGGGCGCGCCTTCTC
>CAYVOE010000135.1:0-4598 GCA_964452795.1 uncultured Nitrospiraceae bacterium | reverse complement strand
CTTATCCGCAGCGGGAGCGGCTTTCGCTTGGACTTTGGCAGGTGCACGCCGCGCCGAGGCCGACTTTGACTCCGGGCGGCTCTTGGCGGCGGTTTTCGGTGCAGTCTTGCGAGGCTTCTCAGGCTTCCGCTCTCCTTTCGCCTGCGGAGACTTCGTCTTCTCGGTCGCCGGCGCCGTTGTACGCGGCTTACGTGAGACCGGCCGCGGCTTTGCTGCCTTAGACGTTGGCGCTGCTGCACGCGCTTTACGCGGAGCCGGCTTCGACTTCGTCTCCTGGGCCGCCGGCGCCGCTGCACGAGCCTTGCGTGGGGTCGCCTTCCGCTTTGCCTTCGCACCCGCCGAAGCGGCGGCGCGCGCTTTGCGAGGGGCCGGCTTCGGCTTCATGTCCTGGGCTGCAGCGGCAGCTGCGCGAGCCTTGTGTGTGGCCGACTTCGGCTTTGCCTTCTGGACGATCGGAGCGGCTGTACGCGCCTTATGTGGGATTGACTTAGGTTTTCTCTCCTTCGCGGCCGGCGCCGCCACGCGCGTCTTGCGCGGGGTCGGCTTTGGCTCCGCGTCCTGGACTGCCGGCGCGGCTACGCGCGTCTTGCGCGGAGTCGCCTTGCGCTTCGGCTCCTTGGCCGCACGGGCTTTGCGCGGAGCGGGCTTTGCTTTCGGCTCCTTGGCCGCCGGCGCGGCTGTACGCGCCTTACGCGGAGTCGGCTTTGGTTTCGCCTCCTGAGTCGCCGGCACGGCCACGCGCGCCTTACGCGTAGCCGGTTGAGGCTCCGCCTCAGAGGCCGTCGGCGCGCTCGTGGACTTGGGCCGGCGCTTCGGCGCGGATTTCACGGACTTCGTGGACGTCGCCGCCACCGGATTGGCCTTTCCCTTGGGCTTCGACGAAGTCCGGGCCTTTGCTTTGGCTTCTGGCGGAGTCGATGGGATCTCCGGCGCGGCCTTCTTCCGGGCTTGGGCCGCCGGTTTCGCCTCGGCTGGGGGCTTGCGCGTCTTCGTCGGTCGCGGCTTCTCCGCGGGCACGGCCGTCGTAGGCTTTCTCGGGCGGCGTTTGCGCACCGCCGGCGGCACGGGCACGCGCGAGGCCGGGCGCTCGACCCGGCGGGCGCGGCACCAGTTCTCCGGATCCTCCGGATCCACGGCCTCGGCCTTGTTCGCGCCCGATTCCGTCACGGGCCAGCGCCGGTCCGAGCCCAGCGCCGTCCGTACGGCGTCGGCCGCCGTGGGCGCGCGCATGTGGCCGTTCAGCTTCGGACCGTCGCGCTGCTCGAGTTGCACGTTATACCAATTCATCGGGACATACCTCTCCCTATACGAATCGCGAACCCTTTTTCGGGACGCGAGGACATGGTCTCTACGATGGGTCGGAACGGTCCCCTTGGAGTCGGCGAAACACGGGGGTAAGGTGAATTTCCCGCCGGCGCACAGACTGCCCCAACTTTAGCGTAAGTATACCATAATCAATGACTTACGTCAACCGATAACAACACGAAAACGCGGATTTGTCAGGTGAAAACGCGAAAGCCCCGTCCCCTAAATGGCCCCCCTCCATCCTGATCGCGCGCGCCGGGAAGGTTGCCCTTTCCGTCACGATCTTGACCTCGCTGCTTGCGAGGTTGAAGCCATGAGACGCGACGTGTGAAATCGCTTCTCCCCCGGTTCCGCCGCTATGGATCTTCCTCACTTCCTGCGCAAAATCGCGTTGCGGCTCGACCGCCCCTTTCATGCGGATGGGGAGTTGGGGTATCCTTGGCGAAATTGTGTTCAGGAAGGACCGCATGCAACTGTCACCGGGCGTAAGGAAGTTCCTCGAGAAGCTGGGCGTCAACACCACGCGCCTCCAGTGGAAGCTGTATCAGTGGGAGCGGCAGCGCGAGAGCCGTGCCGCCGGCGGAAAGCCCCCGACGAAGCTGAACTGGTGGAACTACCCGCACAAGTTCTGCCACAACTGCCGCGCCATCGTGGATCGAGACGCCCGGACCTGCCCGTCCTGCGGAAAGCGGGTGCCGTCCTACGCCGTGTATCGAACGCTGCGGCTCCTGGGCATCGTCACCCCGGAGGGCGGGGCCGCCACGGTCAACATCTTCCTGGTGGCCATGGCCGTGGTCTTCCTTCTCATGATCGTCATGCAGGGCGTATCGGCCCTCATGCGACCCTCCATGCCCACCCTGCTGGTGTTCGGAGCGTGGCATCCGCTCATCATCGAGCGCTACGGCGAGTACTGGCGCTGGATGAGCTTCGGCCTGGTCCACGGAGGCATCATCCACTTCGGATTCAACGCCTTCGCCCTGTCGCAGGTGGGCCCCCTGGTGGAAAGCCACACGGGCCGGAAGCGGATGCTGACGATCATCACGGTGACGCAATTCACCAGCGCTCTTGCCACCCATCTCTGGTACGTCGAGTACCTCGGCCGGCTCATACCGACGGTGGGCGCATCGGGGTGGCTCTTTGGGCTCATCGGCTTCGGCATCGGCTACTACCACGGGGCGGGCACGTCGGGGCGCATGGAGCGGAACGCGCTGCTCCAGTGGGCGCTCTACGCCTTCGTCTTCGGCATCATCATCGGGGCGAACAACGCGGCCCATTTCGGGGGCTTTCTCGGCGGGCTCCTGCTGGGGCTGACGCCGGAACCCCACCCGCGCCAGAAACTGCCCATCAACAAGCTGTGGGAGGGAGCCTTCTGGCTGTCGCTGGCCGTATGGCTGATTACGCTGTTCTATATGGCACAATGCATCGTGCTGAACTGGACGCCGGGCGGACGGATCACGTAATCCGAAGGGGAGGTGCAGCGGTATGGACAAGGTGCGACTCGGTCTGATCGGTTTGGGCAACATCGGCATGGCACACAGCCGATACCTGGAACGCGGCGAAGTGGACCGATGCGAGCTGACCGCCGTGTGCGACGTGGACCCGGCGAGGCTGGAACCCTTCGGCGCCTACCAACAGTTCACCGACAGCCGCGAAATGATTCGGTCGGGCGCGGTGGATGCGGTGCTCATCGGAACGCCCCACTACGACCACACCACCATCGCCGTCGACGCCCTCGACAACGGCATCCACGTCCTGACGGAGAAGCCGCTGGCCGTGCACAAGGCCGACGCCGAACGGATGATCGAGGCCCACCGGCGCAACCCCGACCGCGTCTTCGCCGTAATGTTCCAGATGCGGACCGAACCCTACTACCGAAAGGTGAAGGAGTTCCTCGAGAACGGCGAATTGGGCGAGCTGAAGCGCCTCGTCTGGATCGTCACCTGCTGGTACCGGACCGAGGCCTACTATGCCTCCGGCGGCTGGCGCGCCACGTGGAAGGGCGAGGGCGGCGGCGTCCTGCTCAACCAGTGCCCCCACAACCTGGACCTGTTCCAGTGGTTCGTGGGCCTGCCGTCGAAAGTGCGGGCCTTCCTCGGCTTCGGCAAGCACCACAACATCGAGACCGAAGACGAGGTTACGGCTTACTTCGAATTTCCCAACGGGGCCACGGGCGTCTTCGTCACCACCACCGGCGAATCGCCGGGAACGGACCGGCTCGAGATCTCCGGCGACCGGGGCAAACTCGTCGTCGAGGGAGGCCGGATCACCTTCTACCGGACCGAGGTCTCGGTGCGCGAACACTGCCGCACCTCTCCCGGCGGGTTCGACGCGCCCCCCGTCTGGACCTGCGACATCCCTTACCGCGACACGCCGAACAAGGGCCACGCGGTGATCACGCGGAACTTCGTCGACGCCATCCTCGACGGGACGCCCCTCATCGCACCGGCGGAGGAAGGCATCCGGAGCTGCGAGCTGGCCAACGCTTTCATCTACTCGGCCTTGCAGGACCGGACGATCGAGCTCCCCCTCGACGGCGCGGCCTACGAGAACGAGTTGAAGCGCCTCATCGCGGAGTCGCGCTTCGAAAAGAAGACCGTCGAAGCCGGCCCCGCCTCGATCGAGGACATGGAGAAATCGGACAGCGCGGCCCGCGCCCGCACCTGAGCGGGCAAGCCCCGGACCTCAGCGCCACCACTTGAGCTGGAGCGGCTCCCGTTCGAGCGATTCCAGTCGCAACGAGAAGCGGATGGGACCCGGGATCTTCGACACCTTCACCAGGATCGTGTTTCGTCCCTGCTTGATGTACCCGTCGATGTCGTGGACATCGAGCTTGCCCAGGGGCGGATGGGCGCGGCTGTCGTGGATGAGGTTGCCGTTGAGCCACACCTTGGCCGAATCCTGGACCGCCAGGCGGAGTCGCGCGGGCTGGCGCCGTTCCGCGGCGAACTCGGCATAGGCATACCCCGTCCCCCAGTCGAACCGGGGATAATCCTGGTAGACCGGCGAAAAGGCCTCCTGCAGATCGATGAGATGGTCGTCCTGGGCGCGGGAGTACCAGCTCTTCCAACTGATGGCCTTGTACCAGCCCGGATAGACGGCGTCGAAGTTGAGCTCCTGCTCCGGCGGATAGACCTTGTCGTGGCCTTCTTCGCCCCAGTTCGGGAACAGGCCGATGACTTTCCAGTGGCGGACGTTCTCGGTCCGTTCGCGCCGCAGCCACTCGGCCGCCTTGAGCTCGGAAGCCGGCGGTTCGACCGACGGCAGCGACCGCCGGGCGAAGTGGTTGACCAGGT
>CAYVOE010000134.1:0-11460 GCA_964452795.1 uncultured Nitrospiraceae bacterium | reverse complement strand
ACGGCCCTGCAGATGGCGTCCATCGTGGCGGTGCTGCTCGAGGTGAATTTCGCCTATGAGTTGGTGTTGCTCATGGTGGCGGCTACAATCGTTTCGTTTTTCGACTATGTGTACGACGGAGTCCGGCGGATCGGCAATGAAGACAGGGTGTAACTGATGGCGGCAAAGCGAAAACTTCCCCTGGTCGCCATCTGTGGGCGGCCCAACGTGGGGAAATCGACCCTGTTCAACCGCATTCTCGGGCGGCAACGTGCCATCGTGCACGGCGAAGCCGGCGTGACGCGGGACCGCGCCTACGGCAACGCGGAGTGGGACGGACGCCGGTTTCGCGTGGTGGACACGGGCGGCGTGGTGGAAAACCCGCTCGATCCCATCACGGAGAAAATGCAGGAGCAGGTCCGGGAGGCGCTCAAGGAGGCGCGGGTCATCGTTTTCGTGGTGGACGGCCAGGAACCCATCACCCGCACCGACGAAGAGCTTCGCGACGAGCTGTTCAAGTACGGCAAGCCCGTGGTGGTGGCGGTGAACAAGCTCGACAACCCCCGCATCGAGGAAGAGAACCTCAACGAGTTCTACCGCCTCGGCCTGTCGGAGCTGTATCCCGTCTCTTCGGGCCACGGGCTGGGCATGGACGACCTCCTCGAGGCCGTGGTGGCCCATCTGCCCGAGGCGCCCGCTCCGGCGGAAGACGACGAAGACGCGGAATCCGAGGAGGAGGAAGAGGCGCCCGAAAGCCGCGTGACCAAGGTGGCCATCGTCGGCAAGCCCAACGTGGGCAAGTCGTCCTTCGTCAATGCCATCCTCAACGAGGAACGCAGCATCGTCACCGACATCCCCGGCACCACGCGGGACGCACTGGACATCGAGTTCCGCTGGAAGGGCCGGGACTACGTGCTGATAGACACGGCGGGTCTGCGCAAGAAGGCGGGGATCCGGCAACCCGTCGAACATTTCAGCGTGAGCCGTACCCTGCGGGCGGTCAAGGGCGCCGACGTGGCGCTCATCCTGGTCGACGCCACGGAAGGCTTATCGGAACAGGACAAGCGGATCATCGGCTTCGCGCAGGAGTCCGGGACCGCCATGATATTGGTCTGGACCAAGTGGGACCTTGTCGAAGACAAGGCCTGGCGGTTCAAGAACATCGCCGACGAAATCGACCTCAAGATCCCCTTCGCCAAATACGTGCCCTACGTCACCATATCCAACGTGACGCGCCAGCGCGTGTTCGCCGTCTTCGAGTACGTGGACCGGGTGGCCGCGGAGGCCGAGAAGCGCATCGGCACGGGCGAACTGAACCGGCTGATGGAAGATATCCGCGCCGCGAGCCCGCCCACCGGCCCCAAGGGGCAGTCCGCCAAGATCCTCTACGCCACCCAGGTGAGCGTGAAGCCCACCGTGTTCGTGCTCTTCGTGAATCGGAAGAAGCACTTCCACTTCAGCTACCTGCGGCACATCGAAAACCAGTTGCGCCAGCGCTACGGGTTCGAGGGCGTGCCCCTGACGCTGGAGCTTCGGGAGGGGAAACCCCGGGAATGACGACGGTCGTGGCCGCGGTGCTGTCGTACCTCGCCGGATCCGTTCCGACGGGGCTGTGGCTGGGTCTGTGGTTTCGCGGCATCGACATCCGCCGGCACGGCAGCCGCAACATCGGCGCCACCAACGCCCTCCGTGTCCTGGGGAAGACCTACGGCGCCGCGGCGCTGGCGGTCGACATCCTCAAGGGCCTCCTCGCGGCGGTGCTCATCGCCCGGCTGAGCCCGTGGGAATACGCGCCGCTTATCTGCGGGCTCGCCGCCATCGTCGGCCACGTCACCTCGCCCTTCGTCGGGTTCCGGGGCGGAAAGGGCGTGGCGACGGCGGCGGGCGTCTTCCTGGGCCTCGCGCCTCTGGCCACCCTCGTCGCAGCGGCGGTGTTCGCCGGCGTCGTGGCCGCAACCCGCATGGTCAGCGCGGCCTCCCTCTCGGCCGCCGTGACCCTCGTGGTGTCCGTGTGGTTCTTCGAGGCCGATCCGGTGCTCCGGGGGATCGCGTTCGTGGTGGCGGTGCTGGTTGTCGTTCGACACCGGAGCAACATCCAGCGCATCCTCCAGGGAACGGAGAGCCGCCTCGGCAAGAAGAGCGAGGGGTAACGGGATTGCGACGACGCGGGGAAGACCCTTGCCCCCGGCAACGTGCGCCGATGCTATCCGAGGTCGGCGGGTCCGGGACCATTAGGCGACGGCTTCTTCGGTGAGATCCGCGGATTGCGGAGCTCGTACCGTACCTTTCCCTCGGCTTTATCGATATTCATCGGCGCGATCAGTTGAGTAAAGCTCCCTTACTCGGAGGTGCGGTGCTTCCAGCGCCACTGGTAGCCGACCTTGATCTCGGGGTCGCTGCCGCTCAGGCGGAGGTCCGTTTTCCAGCGGTCGCTGCGGCCCACCCGCAGTTCCGGCTTGCCGTCCTCGTCCATGGCCAGGGCGGTTCGAGGGCCTTCGCCGTCCTTTCCGGTTAGGACGATCTCGCCCTCCGTATCCAGTTGCGCCTCCCGAGCGCGCCGTTCGCAGTCGTAGGCCCAGGCATCGGTGAAGACCCTGTCGTGCCCGGGCGATGCGCAACCGGTCCCGAGGACGGCGGCGCAACAGAAAAAGACGTAGACTGTGCGCATGATAGGACTCCTTTTTCCAAATGCATGACAAGTATACTACGCGAAGCGTTGTAAAGCCTTCCCGCCACAAGAAATAGGAGCCGAGATGGACACCCTGATGTTCGATGTCATCGTCGTGGGCGGCGGGCCGGCCGGTCTGAGCGCGGCCCTTATCCTGGGCCGGTGCCGCCGGCGGGTTCTTGTGATAGACGAAGGAAAGCCCCGCAACGCCCGGTCCCGGTCGCTCAACGGGTTCCTGACCCGCGACGGCACACCGCCCGAGGAGTTCCTCGCCCTGGGGCGCCAGGAGCTGCTGAAGTACGACGTGGACTTCCGGCTCGAGCGAGTGGTGGCCGCGGCGCGCGTCGAGGATCGGTTCGAGATGACGCTGCGCGACGGGTCCTGTTTCATGTCGAAGAAGCTGCTGTTGACCACCGGGGTCCAGGATGTCCTGCCGGAAATCGAGGGGATCGACGAGCTCTACGGGACGAGCGTGCACCATTGTCCCTATTGCGACGGGTGGGAAGTGCGGGACGAGCCCGTCGCGGCCTACGGACAGGGCAACCGCGGCGTGGGCCTCGCCCTGACGCTGCGCATCTGGACCACCGACGTGGTCCTTCTCACCGACGGGCAGGGAAGCCTCGACAGCGAGGACAAGGAGCGCCTGTCGCGCAGCGGCATCGCGGTGCGACCGGAACCCATCGCCCGACTCGAAGGTCGTGATGGCCGGCTCGAGCAAATCGTGTTCCGGGAAGGGCCGCCGTTACCCCGAACGGCCCTGTTCTTCAACACGGGCCAACAGCAGCAGTCCGAACTGCCCGCCATGCTGGGTTGTCAGTTCAATCGGAAGGGCACGGTCATGACCAACCGGCAGGAGGGCACGGGCATCCCCGGCCTGTTCATCGCCGGCGATGCGTCCTGGGACGTTCAGTACGTGATCGTGGCGGCTGCGGAGGGTGCGAAGGCCGCCATTGCCATCAACAAGGAGCTCCACCGGGAGGAAATCGACCTGACCGGGCTCGAGGAAGACTCCGTCGAATGACGGCTGCGGATGGTCCCCTCTCCCCCGCTTTAGAAGGCGACGCGTCAGTCGCCGTCGGCGGGACGGGGCGTCTCCGGGGCCGCGGCCGGGACGTCGTCGGAGATGGGGCCCTTTACGGACGCGTAGGGGAAGTTGTTGAGGATCCGCAGGCCGAAGACCTGGGAAAAGCTCCGCATCGAGCGGCGGATTTCGGCGTAAAACTCCTGAACCACGATTTCCTCGGTAACCTCCCCTTCCTCTTTGACGGCCAGCAGGCGGTGCATGGCGTGCAGGCCCAGGAGAAAGGCGATGACAAAGAGGAAGTCGAGTCCGGTGAGCATGAGGGCGGGCACATCGATGGCGCGGGCGCCGGCGGCGGTGGATTCCCAGTGGAGGGTGAGCGTCAGCCGCTGCGTCTCGAACCAGTCGGCCGCGAACCCGGCGATGAGGGGCGCCAGGGTGGCCGCGGCACCGGAGACCAGGGCGTTCATGGCGAGGTAGGCCGTGGCCTTTCCGTGGGGCGCGGCCTTGAGGGCGATGTTGGTGGCCGACACCAGGATTCCGGCGGTGGACATACCGCCCAGCACGTGGATCACGATGAGCAGCGGGATGGACAGGACGTAGCGTTCCGGCATCGTGGTAAAGGGCCAGAGCATGAACCCCAGGATGAAGAGGGGTCCCGCCACGGCCAGGACGGATTTGTTGGTGAACCGGTCGGCGAGGCGCCCCCACAACCGCAGGAACAGGACGTTGCAGACCTGGCTGAGGACGGAGAGGGCCAGGACCCAGGTCATGGTGAGTTCGAGGACCCGAAGCATGTAGACGGCGAAGAACGGGGCGGCGAAGTTGACGGAGAAGTTCCACGACGCCAGGAAAATGAGGAGCTGGCGGTAGTTGGTGTCGCGGAAGGGCTCCGCGAGCACCTGGCCGAGGTGGGTCTCGGCGGGGGCGTGCATGCGGGGCTCGGGCATGCGGGCGAGGAAGAACACGGCCGTCAGCCCCAGCGCGGTGCCGAAGGAAAAGACAAGGCTGTAGCCCACCATCTCCGGTCCGCCGTGCAGGGCCAGGGCGGCCGGTCCGTCGAGGCGGGTGCGGAATGCGTCGATGGCCGCGCCCGCGACCAGGCTGGCGACGGCGGCAAAGCCGATGGCCCAGGCCATGCGTCGCGCGAAAAACCGACCCATGATGTCCTCGGGCACCAGGTCGCGGACCCAGGAGTTGTAGGCGCAGCCCGCGAAGGCGCCGATCCCGTAGAAGGCGACGAGGCAGAACAGGAAGGCCGGCAGCCGCCACTCGGCGGGCAGGAGCCAGGGCACGGCGACGATGCCCATCCACGAGGCGCGGCTGAGGAAGGCGGACACGACGACGACGGCCTTGCGCTGACGGGTTTTCTCGACGAGGACGATGGCCGGCAACTGGAGCACCTGACTGAGGGGCGGAATGGCCGACAGGAGTCCGATGACGGTGTTGGAGGCGCCGAGCAGCAGGGCGAACCCGATGAGGAAGGCGCCACTGGTCAGGGTGACCATGGTGTTGGAAAAAACGTTGTCAAAGAGCATCATGCGCAGCCCGCGGTCCACGTCGCTGCGCTCGAGCTTCTCCTGGGGCCGCAGGTGGCTCAGAACCCGAATCAGGCTCCATCTGCCCATGGTACGTGGAATTCCCCGAGTGGATAGACGACGGCCTCCGGTTGCGTCGGCGCGTCGGGTACGGCACGTAGGCAAGTCGATGCAGAAGATACGCTTGCACGAGGGAGGAATCAAGAGATCCCGTGGCTTAGACGTCCAGGCCAAGTCCTGTTCCGTTTTACTTCGGTCGGTTTCGTTGCGCGATAGGGGGGCTTGGGCTATTCTGGGGAGACCAGAGGAGGTGAATCGTGCCGGTTGAACCTGTGATGTGGAAGGAAGGGAAGCTCGTCATTGTGGACCAGACGCTGCTTCCCGGGGAATTGAAGCATATTACGCTGGAATCCGCCGAGGCGGTGTGGGAAGCCATCAAGATGCTCCGGGTGCGGGGCGCGCCGGCCATCGGCGTGTGCGCGGCCTTTGGTGTCCTGACAGGCGTCCGGGAGCGGCGTCCCGAGACCGCCGAGGACGTGGTCCGGGCGGCGGTGGAGACGGCGGACTACCTGGCCACGTCACGGCCCACGGCGGTGAACCTGTTCTGGGCCTTGAACCGCATGAAAGAGGCAACGGAAGGCCTGGGCGGGGCGGGCGACGCGGCCGCGGCCTTCGATCGGCTCGAAGCGGAAGCCCTGGCCATCCAGAAGGAAGACAAGGACTTGTGCCGGGCCATCGGCGAGCACGGGGCGGTGGTGATCGGCGACCGCGCCGGCGTGTTGACCCACTGCAACGCAGGAAGCCTCGCCACGTCGTGCTATGGGACCGCCCTGGCCGCCATGTTCCGTGCCCACGAGTTGGGCCGCGAGTTCCGGGTCTATGCCGACGAAACGCGGCCTCTGCTGCAGGGCGCGCGCCTGACGGCGTGGGAACTGATGCAGGAAGGCATCGACGTCACGGTGATCTGCGACAACATGGCCGCCCAGGTGATGCGGGAAGGCCGCATCCAGGTGGTCATCGTGGGGGCCGACCGCATCGCCGCCAACGGGGACACGGCGAACAAGATCGGCACCTACGGAGTCGCTCTCCTGGCCCGGGCCCACGGCATCCCGTTCTACGTGGCGGCGCCCTCGTCGACCTTCGACTTGAGCCTTTCCGACGGCAGTCGGATCCCGATTGAAGAACGGTCCGCAGACGAAGTGGTGCGGGGGTTCGGACAGCCCACGGCCCCCCAGGGGGTTAAGGTATACAACCCTGCGTTCGATGTAACACCTGCGGAACTTATTGCCGGGATCATCACGGAGAAGGGAATTCTTCGGCCGCCGTACGAGGCAAGCATCGCCGCCGCGTTCGGAGCCGCACAAACATAGGGCATGGATGCGCGGCCCCCTACGGGGGTGCAAGCCATGGGACGAGAAGGAGTTGGACCGTGCTGGAGCCGCTGGTGGCGTATGTGTCGGGCCAGTCGGAGGAGCTCATTCCCGCTCTGCAGTTGGAGGAACTGGCCTGCGCGGCAGCCTGGGCGGACTCCCATCCCCGCGAGGCGGTTCCGGAACCCGCGGCCCGCATTGAAGACGTCATCCGGCAATGGACGACCTCGGCGGTGGTGCGCGACGCCACCACGGAAGGCCGGCATCAGCAGCCCCTGCTGCGGAAACTCATCGACGCCCTGATTCAAGACGGCACGGACCGGCTTGCGGAAGACGAGGTGTGCTTCCTGGCGGCCGCCGCGCGCCTGGCCGAGGCGGTTCAGCCCCGGGGCATCCTGCAGCGACCCTGGGAGCTCCTGGCCCCGTACCGGGAGGAACTGCAGACCCGACGCGAGGCCACGCCCCCGCCGCCGGGGCTCCCGGACCTGGCACGGCACGTGCGCTTCACCACGGCCGAGGAGATCGCGGCGGCGCGGAACCGCGAAATCAAGAGCTTTGCGGGGATCGCCATGCCCTGCGTGGCCCCCACCTTCAGCCATACGGGCGACCTCAAGATCCTGGGCAACGTGCCGGAACGCTGCGTGGTGGTGGTTGACCGGGGGTCGTGCCACGTAGGCGGGTATTTGCTGGGGCGCGTGGCGGCGACGCGGGACGTAGAAGTGCTCGAAAACGTGTCCGGCGTGGCCGTGGTGCGCCAGGGCAGCGTACGGGCGCGGAATTTCATCGACGGCGCCTTCGTGGTGTCGAAAGTGGCGAGCGTGTACTGCCGGCGCAGCCAGGGTCCGCGGCTGGTGTTCGCCGGCAACCGCATCGTCGTCAACGGCGACGTGGTGATGGGCCGGTACGTGGCGCCGTCGATCCGGATTCAGGGAAAAGTGCACGGCGGCGAGTTCGCGGTGACGCGGAGCCTCGAGGCCTCCTGGTTCCGCGAGGAAGGGAACCGGCCCGTGTCGATTCGATTTCGAAGGGAGCTCTCGCCCCAGGACTACGGCGAGCTCGTGTCGCCCGAGGCGCAGAAGCTCCTGGCCCGGGCCGTGTCCGTGCGATACCGCATGCGCCAGTTGCAGCGGTTCGCGTCGCTCGCCACGGAGGAGGCCCACGAGGCCGCCCACAGCGCGGTGATGTTCTTGTGCCTCGGCGAGGAGGCCCGGGAACGCCTTCAGGAACTTCAGGCCAAGCAGCGGCGCCTGAGCTATCTTCGCCGGATGATCGCCGCCCTGCAGGCGGTGAACGGGCGCACGGGAGTCGCCGAAGAGGATCAGGCCCTTTTCGACAGCGCCCGGGAGGGTCTGCAGGAGATGAAGGACGCGGATTCCGACAACGCCGACCTGTTCCACGCCCAGGCCGACGTGCTGAACCTGTGGAAGGAACTGCTCGAGAAGGAGCGGGAGACGGGTCTGACCAGCCAGCTTCTCGACCGGATGCGGGTGTGCCTGTCCGATTGGCAGCGGGAGGAGCGGAGCCTGTCGGAGGAAATCGACTACCGATCCCGGGAGATTCGGCGCTTGACGGAAGAAATGGAGAACTTGAGCCGGCTCGGGGCGAAGCAGACGCCGGTCCAGCTGCTGCGCCGGCTCATCACCACCATTGCGACCCGGGGGGCCAACAGCGCCGTGGTGTCGCGTCTGGAATCGCCCTACCTCCGGCTGATGCTGCGGATCGTGCGACAGCGGCTGGACCGTGCCCGCAGTCACGATCGCAACCTGGAAGAAGAGCGGGAGCAGCTCGTGGCGATTGCCGAAACGCTCCAGACCGAGTATCAGATGAACATCCCCATCGACGGGGCCGCCTTCGAGGCGGACGCCCGGGTCGCGGGCCGGTTCGACCCGGGGGTGCGCATCTCCGCGGAGGCCCTGGGGTCGGACTCGACGGCGGAGGGGCCGTGCGTCCTGACGGAGGACTCGGGCGGCCGCTCCACGGCCTATGTCCAGCGGGACGGTCGCATCCTGGAAGTCGAAGAGGCAATGGAATTGCCCGTCCCTGCGTAGGAGCGGGTTTTTCGCAACGAACCTTCTCCTCTCTCCCATTTCTTCATAACGCGGCGTGGGCGTCGCCGCCCAAGACAAGAAATCCAGAACCTGGCCGAGACGGCCAAGCCACAGCCGCGGGCGGGTGTGGTATATTGCGTGCTGTTTCGATTGGGTACAGGGCCGGGTTTGCGGGCGATTCGAGTCGGACCGGGATGGGTATGCGGGCGGATACGGACATAGTGGCGATTGACGGCCCGGCGGGCGTGGGCAAGAGCAGCGTGGCCCGGGAAGTGGCCCGTCGTCTGGGGTATCGTTACCTCGACACGGGAGCGATGTACCGCGCCGCCACGTGGTGGGCGCTGCACACGGGCGTGGACCTCGACGATCCGGAGGCCGTGGCCGAGGCGACCCGGAACCTGCCCCTGGAAATGCGGGAAGAGGACGGCGAGCCGCGGGTGTTCGCCGGAGAACACGAAATCACCGACGCCATCCGGACTTCGGAGGTCACCCGTCACATCGGCCGCATCGACCAGGTGCCGGCGGTGCGCGAACACCTCGTCGAGATGCAGCGGCGGATCGGCGCGCTGGGGCCGACCGTGGCGGAAGGGCGCGACATGGGCACGGTGGTATTCCCTCGGGCGAGGGTCAAGATATTCGTCGACGCGTCGCTGGACGCGCGAGCGCGCAGGAGATGGGACCAGTTGAGGCAGAAAGGGATCGAAGCCGACTACAGCCGGATTCGAGCGGAGATACACGAGCGGGACGAACAGAACCGCAACCGGAAGCTGGCGCCGTTGCGGGCGGCGGAAGATGCGGTGCGCGTCGACACCACGGAGATGAGCTTTGAGGAGGTCGTGGAAGAGATCCTCCGCATCGTAAGGGGGTCGAAGTGAACGCGGGAGGCCGAACGCGGGCGTGGCGCATCGCGGCGGTGGATTACCGACGGACCACGGCGCTTTCGCAGGCCCTCGGGGTGCCCCAGATCATCGCCCACCTGCTGCTGAGCCGCGGCGTCGAGACCCCGGAACAGGGTGAACGGTTCCTGCAGCCGTCGGCGGACCATTTGTCCGATCCCTTTTCGCTTCGTGACATGGATCGGGCCGTGGAGCGGATCCGACAGGCCCGGGATCGAAACGAGCACGTGATGGTCTTCGGCGACTACGACGTGGACGGGATCACGGGCACGGCGATTCTGGTTCGGGCGCTCCAGCGTTTCGGGATCCAGGAAGTGAGCTACGGATTGCCGGAGCGGGTCCTCGAGGGGTACGGCCTGGGACCGCAACACGTGCGAGAAGCCCACGAACGCGGCGCAGGACTCCTGGTGACGGTGGACAACGGCATCTCGTCGCACGAGGCCGCGGAAGAAGCGCGGCGCCTCGGCGTCGACCTCGTCATCACCGACCACCATACGCTTCCCGAGACCCTGCCGCCGGCGGTGGCGGTGGTGAATCCCAAACGCGAGGACCCTTCGCACCCGGCGGCGAACGCTTCGGGGGCGCTGATCGCGTTGAAGCTGGCCTCGGCGCTCACGGGAGAGCTCCAGGACCTGGACCTGGCGGCCGTAGGGCTGGTGGCCGACATCGTGCCCCTGCGGGGAGAGAACCGCGACGTGGTGGCGCTGGGACTCCGCCAATTCGTGGAGCGCCCCAACATGGGCCTGCTGCGGCTGGCGCGGGTGGCGGGGCTGGACCCGGCCACGGTCACGTCGGAAGACGTCGCCTTCCAGATCGCGCCGCGCATCAACGCCATCGGACGGCTCCACAACGCCATGACCGGCATCCAGCTTCTGTTGACCGAGTCGCCGCCCGAAGCCCAGGAGCTGGCCGGGCAACTCGACGCCGCCAACCAGGAGCGCAAGGCCCTCGAGAACAAGATTCTGGAACAGGCCATCGAGGAACTGGAGCGGACCCACGACGCCGACAGCCGCAGCATCGTCTTGGCGGGCAAGGGCTGGCACCCGGGTGTCATCGGGATTGTGGCGTCGCGCATCAAGAGCCGCTACGGCCGTCCCGTGGTGCTACTCAGCGTCAACGGAGAAGGCCTGGGCCGGGGTTCGGCGCGGACCGTGGAAGGCTTCGACCTGATGACGGCGCTGCGGGAATGCCGGCAGCACCTGGTGGCCTACGGCGGCCACTACACGGCGGCGGGGCTCACCATCAGCGCCGAGGCCATCGAGGCCTTTCGCCGGGCCTTCGAGAACGAGGCGGTGAAACGGCTGCCCGACGGCGGGGTGACCGAGACCCTCGAGATCGACTCGGTGGTGTCGCTGAGCCAGATCGACGTGCGCTTCGTGAAGATGCTCGACTGCCTCCAGCCCTTCGGCTGCGGCAACCCCGCGCCGCTCTTCGCGAGCTGCGGCGTGACGCCCCTCGAGAACAGCCTGCGGGAGCTCAACGGCGGCCACCTGCGGTTCACGGTTCAGGCCGGCCCGCGCGTATCCACGGCCATCGCCTTCGGCATGGGGTCCCGGTTTTCGGAGCTTGAAGCACTCGAGGCCTGCGACATCGCGTTTACGCCCCAGTTGCGGACGTTCCGCGGCCAGACCGGCATCCAGCTCGTGGTCAAGGACATCCGGCCCTGCCCGGAAGACGACGACCTCGACTCCCTCTGAGGCCCCTCTCCCCCGCTATTCCGGGACGAAATCTTCGGCGTGGTGCACGGCCAGGACCACCATCGATTTGGCGGAAAGGCGGATCGGCTTCCCGTCGGGTACGAGCGTGCCCTCGCCCGGTCCGACGATGTCGTGGGGCGACGGTTTGGCGGTGTTGATCCGCATCTCCCACGGACCTTCGGGCACGCGATAGTCGATGGGGTCCAGCGAACTGTTGTACAGGATGTAGAGGCTGGTGCCGCC
>CAYVOE010000133.1:0-11470 GCA_964452795.1 uncultured Nitrospiraceae bacterium | reverse complement strand
TCGGCCATGTACTCGAGGAAGGACGTGCACTTCCGCTTCAGGCCCGGCAGCTTGATGACCCGGACGCCTTCGATGACCTCCCGGTTCGGTTCGCCGGGCTGACGCCGCGCCAGGAACCGCACGTCGTGGCCTTCGGCCGCCAGGACCTCCGCCTCGCGCTTCACGCGGGGGTCGCGCCGGTAATTGGTGTACGCCGCCATCAGGATCCGAGCCATGTGCCCTCCCCCATCCTCGTCTCGTCAACGCCCGGCCGACGGCTCACGGCGCGGGCGGCGCCTGCAGTTTCGCGTATTGCTCTTCGATGGCCTGCCGAAGACCCGGGTCGAGATCCGGGGCCTTGAGCAGGTCCGCGCACTCGCGCCGGGCCCGCTCGCGTTCACCCGACTTGGCCAGGACCCGCACCCGAGCGAATCGGAGGTCCGCGTTGTCCGGCGCCTCGGCCAGGGCGCGGGTCAGGACCGCTTCGGCTGCGTCGAACCGGCCCAGTTCCTCGAGGGCCTGGGCCTTCCCCTGGGCGCAGGCGATCCGTTCGGCGGGCAGGGCTCCGGCCTCCTCGGCTCGGGTGAAGGCCCGCACCGCTTCTTCGAGGGCGCCCATGCGATAGAGCACCAGGCCCCAGTGCCACAGGGCCCGCGGAGTCAGCTTGTCGGCGTAGGGCGCCTGCCGCGCCTCGGTCCATCCGAGCTCGACAGCCCAGCCGAGGTCCGCCGCCAGCCGCTCCCGCGTGTCGGGTCCTTCGTACTTTTTCGAGGCGTCCGCGAGGATGACGGCGGCCCGCTCGAGGTCCTGGGGCGTGCCGCGCCATACGGCCTGGGCGGCGCGGAGGGTCTCGGGCGGGGCGGGCGCGTTGCGCCGACGGTCGTCGAGTACCTGGCGGACCGTCTCGCGGAAGGCGTCTTCCTGGCCGTTCTTGCGGGCGTAGGCCCAGAAGCGACTCCAGGTGTCGGCGCGGTCGGGCTCGGTTCGGGCGGCGCGGCGGAACCACTCGACGGCGCGGTCGGTCCGACCCGTCTGAGCTTCGACGCGGGCGAGCAAGGCGTAGAGCGCGGCGCGGCGGGCGATGTCGCGTTCGCCGGACCCCGCCGGCCGGGCCACGGTCCGCTCGAGGGACGCCCGCAGGACGTCGAAGCGCCGGGTCTGTTCGGCGAAGGTGGCGAAGGCGTCCCAGGCGGCGTCGTTGGTCGGATCGGATTCAACGGCTCGGGCCAGTTGGCTCTCGCCTTCGTCGACCTCTCCCTTCATGAGGGCCGCCTGGGCGAGGAGCGCGTGGAGCTCGGACCGGTTCTCCGCTCCTTCGGCGAGGGCGCGCCGGAAGGATTTTCGGGCGCTGTCGATCTCCTTCGCCCGTTCCGGCGCCACTTGGGGGCCGACGGGCAGGCGCATGGCCCGCAGCAGGGCGAGGCGTCCCGCGTGGGCGTGGGCCTGGGCCAATCCCGGACACAGGCGCAGGGCTTCCGCGGCGTAGGCCTCGGATTCGGACAAGGCGGCTGCGTCGCCCGAGGCCGCCTGGGCCAGGCTCACGCGCGCCGCCTGGACGAGAGACGGCAAGTGGTAAGGGTTCCGGTCGAGGGCGGCGCGGAAATAATCGCGCGCATCGTCCAGCTCTCCCTTCGCCAGCAGCGCCTGGCCGCGCCGGGCGTCGAACATCCAGTCCCAGGGGGCCAGGGCCGCGCCCCGCGCCAGTTCCTCGAGCGCGAGGTCGTAGGCCTTCCAATGGAGGGCCGCCGCGCCGCGCTGCATGTAGATCTGGGCCGCGAAGGTCCGAACACCCCAGGTGAGCCCGACAAAGGCCAGGACCAGCAGCGCGGCGACGGGGACCCAGCGCCGCGTCTCGGCGGGGGCGGAGACGGGGGCCGGCTCGGTCGACCGAAGGTACATGCCGTCGAAGGCGCCCAGGAACAGGGCCATCAGGAGCCCCGACACGGGGGACCGCAGGTTGAACCCGAAGGCGCCGTCCACGAGGAAGGCCGTGAAGAACGCGACAAAGGCGAGGGCGCCGCGACGGGTTCGCGCGTCGTCGGTGCGGAAGGCGATTCCGGCGGCCAGAATGAGAGGCGTCGCGAGGAGGGCCAGGTAGAGGGCCCCCGAAGCGAGCCCGGCGCCCACGGCCATGTCGAGGGGCTCGGAATGGGGGTGGTCGTTGAGGCGGCGTTCGCGGGCGAAATGCTCCTGCTCGAGGTCCGTCCAGTAGGGGGTGTTCTCGATGACGAAGGTGCCGGGGCCGAACCCCAGCAGGGGCCGGTCGAGGATCATTTGGGCGGCGCCGTAGAAGGAGTTGTACCGCAGCAGGAGGGAACTGTCCAGGGGGAGAATCCCGCGCAGGAATCCCGCACCGGCCAGCGCCACGACGAGCAGGGCGGGCACCGCCAGGGCCACGGCGAAGCCGGCCAGAGCCCGTCGGGGCGAGGCGACCTTCCGGCGCAGCACCTCGGCCAGTCCCACGGCGGCGGCGGCCGCGGCCAGGGCGAGCAGGCCTGCCCGGTGCCCGGTCACGTAGGAATGGGCGGCAAAGGCGGCCGTGAGGATGAGGAAGAGGCGGCGCCGTTTTTCGAGGGCCAGGTAGACGGAGAGGATCAGGACCAGCACGAGGGTGTGGCCCGCCACATTGGGGTTGCCGAAGGTGCCGGGCAGGCGGCGGTACACCTCCTGGGTGTAGTACTCGGGATTCCAGGGGAAGGGATCCCAGCCGAAGAACTGGCACGCGGCGTAGGCCGTCGACAACGCCACGGCCAGGCACGCGACGACGGCGAGCCGGTCGCTTGCCTCCGGAGTCGTGTAGGCCCGAGACGCCACGAAATAGATGAGGAACAGGGTCAGCAGCCAGGTGAAGGCGCCGAGGGAGTAGGCCGGGTAGTCGGAAAAGGCCACGGCGGCGGCGTTGAGCGCCAGGAGCGCGATCCAGAGGATCCGCACGATGGACATCCGCCCCGGGCCCGAGGCTCCGAGGCTCCCCGCCCAGCCCGCCACCATGAGAAAGGCGCCGATCTGGACCACGAGCCGCTTGATGTCGTAAGTCGGCTGCGGCGTGAAGGGGTACATCGCCAGCACGACGACAATGACCGTGACGGCGATGAATCCTCGGAGGTAGGATGCGCCTTTGTTGCCCGAATTCGGCGATACCATCGTGCGGACCGTTCCGTTGCGTTGTCTCCGGGATTGTGCGGACTTCCCGCGCGACACCCGGACGTGGAACCATAGCAGACCCCTTTCGAGGGCGCAAGGAATCGGGTCGAGCCTTCCGAGGCGAGGGAAAGAGACGGGCGACGGCGCCGGGAATTGAAGCCGGTTTCCGGTTGGTGTAACCTCTTTCCGCAGTTTGTATTGGGCGGCAGAACACCTTTCGGGCGGGACCAGACGGGGCCGGGATCTCCGCGGGCTCCGCCCTTCCGGCCGCCTCGCCGAACCCCTTTTCCAGGAGTGCGGGATGCAATCGTTCTACGAGGATGCGCTCAGGGCCCTCCTCAAGCGCTGGAGATTCATCGCAGGCATTACGGCGGCCGTGGCCGTCCTTTCCATCCTGCTGGCGTTGCTGTCGCCCCAGTCGTATCGGGCCGAGACGGCGCTCATCGTGTCGGACTTCGCGCTGGGCGACGGCGACGGGCCGGGCGTCGAGCCGGATCTCCAGGAGCTGCTGCCCGAGCCCCTCAGTCCGAAGGTCTATGCGGAAATGCTGGAATCGCCGGGGCTGCTGGGCGATTTGCGGGTCGAGTTGGAGAAGCGCGGCGCCTTCGACGGGAAAGCGCCCGATTTCGAGTCCTTTCGCGCTCTGCTCGACGTGAGCTACTCGACGGTGGACCCCACGAGCCGTCCGGTGACCTATTCGCCGATCCTGCGCCTGTCTGCGAAGGCGGACGATCCCGAGCTCGCATCCGAAATCGTGGAGGCCTGGGCCGACAAGGCGATGGCCTTGTCGGAGCGGGTGAAGGCCCTCCGCTACGGCAATTCGCTTGAACTCTTCCGGCAGGAGACGGAGCGTTCCCAGACGGCGCTCGAGAAGGTGCGACAGGAACTGGCGGAAGAGAAGGGCCGCCACAACCTCGAGGTCCTGCTGGCGCGCATCACCCATACCCAGAGCCTGCTGGCGGATCTGGAACTGCGGCGGCAGGAGGCCCAGCGCCGCCTGGCGAGCGCCGAAGAAGGGCGGACGGCCGTACAGGCCGCGCTCGAGGGCGAGCCGGAACGGATCCAGGTGTTTCGGGCGCCGTCCGACACGGCCTACTTCATCGTGACGGAGCAGGAGCGCGGCCGGGGCGCCGAGGGGATTGCCGAGAAGGGCATGGTGGACGAGCAGATCAACCCCATCTACGTTGCTCTTCGGCAGCAGGAAAAAGACCTGGCGCTGCGGGTCGCGGAAAGCCAGGGAGAACTGGCGAGCATCGAGCGGCAGGAAGGACCGCTGCGGCAGACCCTCGAGGAGCTCATGGCGACCTACGCCGAGCACCAGGCGGCCCAGGCCCGCCTGTCGGCCGAGGAAGAGATCGCCCAGACCCTTTACCGGCGCCTCGCGTCGACGGCGAACTTCATCGAGGTGGCGCGCGCGCTGGCCACGGGGGCGGAAGGCCAGGGACCCGCGCCGCTCGGGCTCAATCGCCTCGACGACGGGATTTATCCGGAACGCGACTCGGGGTGGATGGGCCGCAAGGCGCGGGTCGTGGCGTTGACGGCGCTGGCCTTCTTCGTTGCGGCGGCGGCGGCGATCTTCCTCGAGTGGGGCCTGCCTCGGGTGCGGGCGCTTGCCGCGGCCTCCCCCGCTCCGGCGTCCGGCGCGGAAAAAGATCCGCTGACCTCGGTATGAGCCCGCGGAAATCCATCGCGCGCTGGCTTTGCTCCGCAGTCGTCCTGTCGGGGATCGGCGCAGTCGCGGAACCCTTCGAGGGAACCGGCGACGCCGAGGCCCGGCTCGAGGCGATCACGCCCCGGTTCCCGGCTCCGCCCACCGCGGTGACGCGCCAGCCCGGCGACTCCTCCCTGCCCCTGACGCTCGAGGGCATCAGCCTGTTCCAGGACGGGAGCCCCCTGGCTACGGACGCGCCCGTGGCGGACGGCAACCGGACGCTCGAGGTGCGCTCCTACTGGATGCCGTCGACGCGCTTTTCCCGCAGCATCCCCGTCGTCCTGCGGTTCGAGTCTCACGGCGGGAAGATCGCGCGGCAGGAGTCGTTCACCGTGGGGCCCGCGCCGAACTCGGCGCCGTGGGAACCGGGCGGGGTCTATGTCCAGTCTCATCTGGTCGATCTGCCGACGGCGGCTTCGGCCATGAGCGGCCGCGTGTACCTGACCGTGAACCTTCCCCGACCGGCGGCGCCGGCGGACCAGCGGGCGTGCCTCCAGGCCACGGCGCTGGAGCTGACGCCGGCCCTGCGCCCCAGCGACGCCGATACGACGGAGTACGACGCCCTGTTTGGCACGGACGGCCTGCGGGTGGCGCGGCGTTTCGTCCTGGGTCCGGGCGCCCGCGCGGAATTGGTCCTGCCTCCCACATCAAGCCCGTGCCGCGCCCTGGGCATTGTGTCGGGCTTCGCCTACGGCACCGTGCCGCAGGGACGCAGCGTGTGCGACATCAAGGCGGTGTACGAAGACGGCGCGGAGGTGCCCCTGCGCCTGGTGAGCGGCGTCACCACGGCCAAGACCGATTTCGATTACTACCTGCCCGGGACCCTCGACCACGAGAAGATCGCCATCGCCTTTTCGTGGGAGGCCGACTACCTCAGCGCGGCGCAATCGCCGTTTATGAAGCATGCCTATGCGGGCGTACTGGAGCTGCCGAGAGAAGGGGCCGCTTTGGAACGGCTCGAATTCCGAGCGACGGAGAACGTCCTGCTCGAGATCCGGGACGTGGTCCTGCTCCAGGACCCCGCGCCGGCGTCGGAAAGCGCCCCGTCTCCATGAATCCCCCGCCCGCCGAGACGTCGCCCGCGGAAGACGCGCCGGGGCTCCGCCTCCTGGCGGGCGCGGCCGCCGTCGCCGCCGTGTTGCTGGTGGCGGCCCTGGGCGACCGGGTCCTGCTCGGCGCCCTGGCCCTCGTCGCGGGGCTCGCGGGCGTGTTCCTGGCCCGGCCGCTGCTGCTTCCGTACCTGGTGTTCCTGCTGGGGCTTCCCATCGTCGTCAACGAGATGCCGCTGAACGTGGGCGGCATCAACGTGTACGGCGCGGACGGGATCGTCGTGTTTCTCGCCGCGGCCGCGGGAAGCCTGCTCCGGAGGGACGCGCCGCTCCTCCGTCCCGGCGAGCGCCGCTATGCAATCCTGCTGGCGATCCTGGTGCTGTGGGGAACGGTCGCCTTCGTGTACGGCCTCGCCGTGAGCGGGCATGAATTCCGCGACGCCGCGGGCGCCTGGCGGCGGTATTGCTTCTACCCCCTCGCACTCCTGGTACCCCTTCTCCTGAGATGCCGAGTTTCCGCGCGCGCCCTGGGAGGGGTCCTCGCCACCGCCGCGGGCCTGGTGATCCTGACGGGACTCTACCGTCTCTACGCCGGCACCAGCTACCGGCCCGACCAGTTCGTCTTCCGCGCCACGGGCGACCCCGACCCGCGCCTGCTCAGCTACACGGAATGCGGAACCCTCTTCCTGAGCCTGGCGCTGGCGGCGGCGCTGTGGCGCGTCGGCTCGGGATACCGGAAGGGTATTGCGGCGGCCCTGGGGCTGGCGTCGGCCGCTTTCCTGCTGCTCAGCGGCTACCGGCTCTCGGTGCTGATGGCGGTGGCCCTCGTGGTGGGGGCTCACGGGCTCATGGCCTGGGCCCGGCGGGAGCGCCTGTCGCGGCAACTGCTGGCGCCCGTGGCGGCCCTGGGCCTGATCGTCGTCGCCGGCCTCCTGCTCGAGGCCCTGATGCCCGAGTACGCGGCCGACGTGCGCCGCCGCCTCGTCGAACGGATCGCGGCGTTCCGGTTCGAAGACGACCCGCGGTACTACAGTTGGCTCGAGGCCCTGCGCACCTTCGCCGGGAACCCGCTCGTGGGCAGCGGCCTGGGCCGCCAGCCGCTGTTCCTCACCCGAGGCAGCGAGGGCACGTTCATCCCCATGGAAATGAGCACCCACAGCCAGTTCCTCGCCATCCTCGCGGAGGCCGGGCTTCCCGCGTTCCTGGCCCTGGCGGGCCTCCACGTCGCCTTCTACGTCCGCGTCATCCGCCGGCTGCGCGGTCTCGACCCGGACCGTCAACTTGTGCTGACGGGCCTCGTCGCGGGCACCCTGGGCATCGTGGCCTTCTCGACCGTCGAGCCCATCGACGTGAGCACCCTCGTGGCGCTCCACCTGCTCATGGGACTGGGGCTCCTCGTGGCGCGGGAAGCGCGGGCACCGGACGGCGCTCCGGCCGCCCCGGGACCTCCATGACCGCTCTGAGGCGAACCTTCCGGCACACGCTGGTCTACGGCCTGGGCGTGGCGGCGAACCGAGGCGCGGCCTTCCTGCTGGTGCCCATCGTGAACCACATGATGACGCCCGAAGACGTGGGCGTCTACGTCCTGTGCTCGAACGCGGCCCTCCTGCTCCTGCCGCTGTTCGAGATCGGCATGGGCTCGGCCGCCGGCCGCTTCTACTTCGACGACGATGACGAGGCCCACCGGCGCGACGTGTTCCGGACGTCCACGGTGTTCCTGGCGGTCCACGCGCTGGTCCTCGCCGCGGGCATCGCGTTGCTGCGCCAGCCTCTGGCGACGCGGACGCTGGGCGAGGGAGTGCCCGCGGGACTCCTGGTCCTCGCCGCGACCCAGGCGGCCTTCATGGCCCTCAATAACCAGCCCCTGACGCTGTTCCGCATGCGCGAGCAAAGCGGGTTGTACATGGCGGTGAACCTCGTGCGGGCCGTGGCAGGGCCCCTCCTGGTGATCGTTCTCATTCGCACGCTGGAGTTCGATCCCGTCGGGGCCCTCGGCGGCGACGTCATCACCTACGGGGCCATGGCGCTCGTCGGGACCCTTCTCATCCGGACCCACCTGAGGGGGCGCTTCCGCGTGGACCTGCTGCGGGACATGTTGAAGTTCGCCGCGCCCCTCGTGGTGCTCAACCTCGCGTCGGCGGCCCTGCTCTCGCTCGATCCGTACTTCATTCGGGCTTACGCCGGGCTGGACCAGGTGGCGATCTACAACACCGGGTTCAAGGTCGGCATGCTGCTGAGCCTCGCCACCGTCGCCCTTCAGTTGGCCTGGCCCGCCAGCCTGTACCAACTGGCCCGTACGCCGGAAGGGCTTCGCGACATTGCCCGGTTCACGCGCCTGGCCGCCGTCGGCGTCTTCGGCGCGGCCCTGGTCGTGTCGGCCTTCGCCCGCGAGCTCATGTGGGTCTTCGGTCCGCGGCCCTATTGGGGCGCCTATCCCATCACGCCGTGGATCGCCTTCGGCCTAGCCGCCGGGAGCCTTGTAAACCTGCTGAACGCCAACCTGCACGTCCCGAAGAAGACGCACCTGATGCCCATCATCTACGTCGGGGGGGTGGCCGCCAAGCTGGGCGCCCTGTTCCTCTTCGTACCGGCTTACGGCGCCGTGGGCGCGGCGTGGAGCACCTTGCTGGCCTTCGCCGTCCAGCTCGTCCTGGCCTACCGGCTCAGCCGGCGCTATCTGCCCGTGCCGTACGAGCGGGGACGAATCGCCGCCGCCCTGTGCATCGCGGGGGCGAGCGCCGCGCTGGCCCTCGCCGCCACGGAATTGCCCTACGGATGGAGCCTCGCCGCGCGGCTATTCGTAATCGTCGCCGCGGCGGTAGCCTTCCGGGCGGCCGGGGCGGTTACGGGAACGGAACTTCAGGCGCTGCGCCGAGTCGGGCGGTCCCGGCGATCCAAGTCGTGATTCTGTCCATGAGGAGAGGTAAATGCTGAAGAAGGGGTTGAAACGGATCGCGGCGGACCTGACCTGGCGCATGTTGCGTGTCGCGGGGATGCCCCGATACATCGAGACCTTCGAGTCCGGTCTCTGGCAACAGGGGAGCGCCTGTCTCCGGCACCGCTACGGCACGCCGCCCACTCCGGATCATCCCCGATACATCAACTTTTTCGAGGCCCGGGCCTTTTCGCAGCACGGGGAAGACGGCATCCTGTGCCACCTCTTTTCGGAATTGGGCACGACGGACCGGCGTTTCGTCGAGTTCGGCGTGGAAAGCGGGCGCGAATGCAACTGCGCCAGCCTCGCCATCAATTTCGGCTGGTCCGGCCTGCTGATGGACGGGGATGAAGGGAATGCCCGGAGCGGTCGCGCCTTCTACCGGGCCATGATCCCCGACCGCCCGGAGGCGGTCACGTTCAACGCCCGCTGGATCACACGCGAAAACATCAACGACCTGTTGAAAGACGCGGGATACACGGGCGAAATCGACCTGCTCTCCATCGACATCGACGGCAACGATTACTGGGTGTGGGAGGCCATCGAGGTCGTGACGCCCCGGGTCGTGGTCATCGAGTACAATGCCCTTTTCGGCCCGTCCCGCGCCGTGACCCTGCCCTACGACCCGGCGTTCAACCGGTTCACGCGGCACCCGCGGGGGTTGATCTACGGCGCGTCCCTGGCGGCCCTCGCCAAGCTGGGCCGGCGCAAGGGATACGGCCTCGTCGGCTGCGAGTCTCGCGGGGTCAACGCCTTCTTCGTGCGCGACGACGTGCTCCGCGAGCCTTTCCGGGCGTGGGACGCCGAAACGGCGTATATCCCCCGCCACCTGCCGGAACGGGAGCTGCAATCCGTGGCCGGCGCGCTCGAATCCGTGGACTGGGTTGAAGTCTAAGGCGCGGCCTGGCGACATCGATCTTTGTCTACCCGTTCCGTTAGGCTATCCGGCGGTTTGACGGTGTGAAACTTCGGAGGTATTCGGGATGTTTGAACTCATCGAGAAGGTGGAGCGCCTGGCGGGGGCACGTGTGTTGCTCGTCGGCGACTTCATCCTCGATTGCTATGTATACGGCGACGTGGAGCGCATCAATCCGGAAGCGCCCGTGCCCGTGCTTAAGATCGTGCGGCGCCAGAGCTCGGTGGGCGGCGCGGGCAATGTGGCCGCCGCCGTGCCGGCCCTGGGCGGATCGGTAATCTGCGTGGGGGTCATCGGGCGCGACGGCTCCGGCGACGAGCTGACGGCCCTGCTGCGCGAAGCGGGCGCGGACACGGCCGGCCTGGTCCGTCTGGAAGACCGGCCCACGGCGGTGAAGACGCGGTTCGTGGGACTGGCCCAGCACCGACACCCGCAACAGATGCTGCGGGTGGACGACGAGTCCGTCGAGGCGCTTTCGGCGACGGTGCAGGACGAGCTTTTCGAGGCCGTGACCCGGGCGCTGCCCGAGGTCGACGCGGTCATCGTCGAGGACTACAACAAGGGACTTCTGACGCCGGAATTCACGCAGCGGGTCATCTCCGCGGCGCGAGAAGCGGAGAAGCCCGTCTTCGTCGACCCGGCCCGCATCTCCGACTACGGGAAATACCGCGGCGCCAGCGTATTGAAGCCGAATCGGTACGAAGCCTCGCTGGCCAGCGGCATCGACATCTCGGACGAGGCCTCCCTGGCGGCGGCGGCGGATCGGCTCCTCGAGATCACCGAAGCCGACGCCATGGTCATCTCGCTGGACCGGGAGGGCATGTACCTCGGCCGACGCGACGAGAGCCGACGCATCCCGCACCGGTGTCCGCGAAGCGTGTACGACGTGACCGGCGCGGGCGACGAGACCCTGGCGGTGCTGGCGGTAGCCTTCGCCCGGGGCTGCGCCTGGGAGGAGGCGGTGGAACTGGCGAACGTGGCGGGCGGACTCGAGGTCGAAAAGTTCGGCTTCGTGCCGCTGAGCCGCGAGGAGCTGATCGACGAGATACGCCGGCTCCTGGGCCTCCGCAGCAGCAAGGTGCGGGACCGGCAGGGGCTCAAGGAGGAGATCGAGCGCCGCCGGGCGAAGGGCGAGACCATCGCCTTTACCAACGGGTGCTTCGACCTGCTTCACATGGGCCATATTCAGCACCTGCGGCAGGCCCGCCAGCTCGCCGGATGCCTCATCGTCGCCATCAACAGCGACGACAGCGTGCGGCGGCTCAAGGGGGCGGCCCGGCCCGTCATCAATGAACAGGAACGCGCCGAGATGCTCAGCGCCCTCGAGTGCGTCGACTACGTGATAACCTTTGACGAAGACACGCCGGAAGTCCTGCTCGAACTCCTCCGGCCCGACATCCTGGTGAAGGGCGGTACCACGTCCACCGTGATCGGGCGCGAGTTCGTGGAGGGGTACGGCGGGCGCGTGCTGACCCTGGACTATGTGGCGGATCTCAGCACGACGAGCATCATCAACCGCATTCGGGGCCAGGAACCGACGGCTCCGGCGGCGGGCGGACAGGCATAGGGGATTTGGGGTGAACAAGGCTGTATTCATTGACCGCGACGGGACCCTTATTGAAGACAAGGGCTATCTGGGCGATCCCGAAAAGGTGGTCCTCCTCGAGGGGGCCGGGGAAGCCCTGCGCCGCCTCAGGGAGGCGGGCTACCGGATCGTGCTGGTGACCAACCAGTCC
>CAYVOE010000132.1:4909-11544 GCA_964452795.1 uncultured Nitrospiraceae bacterium | reverse complement strand
TGTCCTTCTCTTTCTCTTTTTTCTTGGGCTTTTCTTCAACCGGCGCAGGCGCGGCCGCTTGCGGTTGCGGCTCCGGCGTCGGTGTCTCTTCCACGACGGCGGCGGGTTCCGCTTCGGCCTCCGCGACGGGTTGCGGTTCTTCTACCGGCTCCTCGGGCGGCAGGATCTCGGCGATCGGTCGGGGCGGCTCGGCCGGGGCTTCGGCGGCTGCGGCTTCGGCCGGAGCCTCGGCCGCCGGCGCTTCGGCAACGGCCCCGTTGCCGTCGGTCGTCGCGGACGCCGCCTCGGCGGGTTCCGCAACGGCAGCGGCCCCTTCGGCGCCCTCCGCCTTCTCCGCGGCGGCGGCAGCCTCCTTGGCGGCCTTCCGCTTGGCGGCCGCCTTCTGATTGGCCTTCTTGAGTCGTTCGGTGCGTTTCTTGGCCTGCTCGATCGCCTTCAGCTTGGAATCCCGAACTCGGTCAGCAATAGAGGGATCGTCGTCGACATCGATAAGCAAGTCGATCTCTTCGTCCGAGATGACGGAATTCACGCCCTCCACGTCGAAGAGCATGTAGCGCAGCTTCTCGACGGCGTCTTCCGGACTCATGTCGAGACGCTTGGCCAAGCTGGCAACTGTCTGCATTCGTTAGTACTCCTCCGGGCGGACGCCTTTCGACGCCCGGGCGCTCGGCGCCCACGACAACGAAACCTCAGGACTGACCGGTGTCTCCGGCCGGCTCGACGTCCTCTTGCGGCGTTTCGAGCGACGGGAACAACTCCGCGGCCTCAGGCCCCACGGTCTCCTGATCGCTGCTGATATCAATGTTCCACCCGATCAGCTTGGAAGCCAGTCGGGCGTTCTGCCCCCGTTTTCCAATGGCCAGCGAAAGCTGGTCGCTGGGCACCATGACCTGGATGGACTTGTTGGCCTCGTCCAGGGTGATGTCGAGAATGTCCGCGGGGTTCAACGCATTGGCGCAGAACTCGACGGGATCGGGGCTCCACCGGACGATGTCGATCTTTTCGCCCGACAACTCCTCGACCACCGCCCGCACCCGCGAACCCTTCATCCCCACGCAGGCGCCCACGGCGTCCACGTTCGGATCGTTGGAGTAGACGGCGACCTTGGTCCGGCTCCCCGCGTCGCGCGCGATGGCCTTGATCTCGATGGTGCCGTCGTAGATTTCCGGGACCTCGAGGTCGAACAAGGCCCGCACCAGCTCGGGAGAGGTGCGGGAAAGCACGATCTGGGGACCGCGCGGGCTCTTCTCGACCTGCAGCACGTAGGCCCGAATCCGGTCGCCCGGCTTGAAGTTCTCACGGGGCGACTGCTCCCGTTGCGGCAGCACCGCCTCGGCCTTGCCCACGGAAACGATGATGTTCCCGTGGCTGATGCGCTTCACGGCCCCGGTGATGAGCTCCCCTTCCCGGTTCTTGAACTCGTCGTAGACGTTGTCCCGTTCGGCGTCCTTGATCTTCTGAATGATGACCTGCTTCGCGGTCTGGGCGGCGATCCGCCCGAAATCCTTGGGTTCCGTGGGCACCTTGAGCCGGTCGCCGAGGTTGGCCTCGGGGTTCAGGGCCCGGGCTTCCTCCAGGTTCAACTCGCGGGTCGGGTCGGTCACCTCCTCGACGACCGTGCGGATCTCGAACACACGAAAAGAAAAGTCACTGGCGTCGAATTCGACCGTTACGTTGGCGGCTTGGGAAGATCCCTTGCGCGCCGCACTCTCAAGCGCGCTCCGAATGGCCTCGACCAGACGGTCGCGGTTGATACTCTTCTCGGCCTGGAGCTGTTGCAGGATGACCTGCAGATCCTGATTCACTGTAGTCTCCTCAACGTCATCGCGTCCACGGGCCGCGGTCGCTATCGTTCCAGATTGGCTTTCTGAAGGTTTTCCGTGTGGATCTCGTATGTCCGACCCTCGCTCTCGATGAGCACCAACCCGTCCCGGTAACCTCTAAGGATTCCCTTGAAGTTCTTGCGGCCCTCGACGGGCAGTATCGTCTTTGCCTTGATCCGTTCGCCGGTAAATCGTTCAAAATCCCGCGGTTTGCGGACCGGCCGGTCGAATCCGGGCGACGATACCTCCAAATAATAGCTTCCCTCGACCCAATCCGTGGCATCGAGGATGGGGTTTAATACCTGCGACACCTTCTGGCAGTCGTCCAGCGTAATGCCGCCTTCCCTATCAATATATACGCGGAAGATGCGACGGCCGCCCTCCTGGCCGAACTCGACTTCGACCATTTCGTAGCCTTGAGCATGGAGCTGGCCTTCCAGCTCCGCCCAGGCCCGCCGCACAATCTCCGTGTTTCGCACTGTCACCTCTTCAGCCACAACTAAAAAGAGTGGGAACGTGCCCACTCTTTGATTAGACCGCAGTCCAATAGAACGTAGCTTAACACAGCCGGCCTGTGCCGCGCAAGAACACGGCGGTCGATCCGGACCCCATAAACACTTGTCGTAACGCTACATATCGTGTTTTTGTTCCCGCAGCGGCGCCGCGAGCCCCTTCAAACGCTGCTTCAGGACGGCAATAGAGCTGGCTCGGGAGACCCCGGAAACCCCGAAAATCGGGAGTGTGTCCGGCGTACCGCCGGGAGGCTGCGGCCACTACGGATGGGACCGCCGCGAGGATTATTGGATGAAGTCGAGGAGGCTGGGCTGGAGCACGCGGGAAGCGGCGTTCAACGCCGCCTGGTAGGCATTGCTCTGGGAGGTGAGGTCGATGAGCACTTCGGCGTAGTCGGCGTCGATCTTGTCAGAAAGGAGCGTTTCGTAGGCAATGTTGAACGTTTCTATGTCTTCCCGGACCCCGTTCAGCCGGTTCTCAACCGCGCCGATCCGTGCCAGGGATTGGAGGAACTGGGATTTGCCGTCGTTGATCTCGGCGATGCGGGCGTTCTGGATGTTCGCCTGGTTCCCGGCGCGGAGGTCGTCGCGAAGGTTGATGAGCGTCTGAAACACGTCCAGACCGGCCTGGAACACGTCGGCCCCGGTTTCGTTCATGACGACTTGGGCGTTGTCGGCTACGGCCACGTAGTAGTGATCGCTGTTGCCCTGGTAGGTTACGGCGGTGATTTCGCCCGCGGCGTTACGGGTGGTGCCGTAGGCGGGTGTCCCGGTACGAGACCCGGAGAAGATGAAACGGTCGTCGGTCTGGTAGTTGGCCGTGGCGACAATGCCCTCGAGAAGTTGGTTGACCTCGGTGGCGATATTGTCGAGCTGGGTCTGGCTGTAGGTGCCGTTGGCCCCCTGGAGGGCGAGCTCTCCCACGCGGTGCAGGTAGTCGAGGGCCGTCTCGATGGCGGTGGTGGTCTCGCTGAGCTGGGGCAGGGCGGCCGAGATGTTCGCCAGGTACTGCTCGTTCTTGCCCAGGGCGGTTCGCGTGTCGATGCCCAGGCGCGTGGCGATGGGGTCGTCGGACGGCGAATTCACCCGTTGCCCCGAGGCCATCCGCTCCTGCAGCTCCAGGATCTTCCGGGTGTGGCTGTTGAGATTGGCCAGGACGCGGTCCGCCATGAGCCTCTGGGTGACCCGCATTATCGCCATGAGACGCTACCCGACCTGGTCCACGAGCTGGCACGCGTGGCGCGGCTCGGCGTGTTGCCGGCCCTCGGCGGTGTAGCGACCGGCGCCCGGGGCCTCGACCTGCACCAGGCGCAGGCACTGGCCGACGAACTGCATGGACCGGCGCAAGGCGAGGGAATTCTCGCGAACGAGGCGCCGCGTCTCGTGGAGGGTCTCCTGGAGGCGGCCCTGGTAGAAGCGCAACCGCGACGACCAGGGATCGGGCACGGCGGCGATCAGCTCGGACAGGGTCTGGCGGGCGGGCGGAAGCTCGAGGGTCTCGACGAGATCCCGGAGCACCCGATGCCGTTCGAACTCGCCGCCGATGGCGTCTCGAAGGAGCGCCTGAAGGGCGGCGGCCTTCTTCTCGAGTCCCGCGGCATTCCGTGTGCGGATGTCTTCCTGCTGCGCTCGGCAGAGGGCCAGGACGTTTTCCTGGCGCTCGAGTTCCCGGTCAAGAACGGTGCAGAGGGTGTCTAGCAATTCATCCATGATTGCCTCTCTTCCTGCGCTATCTATCGGCATGGGAAGGCACCCCCTTGACCGCGCGAGACGACGCCCCGCTGTCGGTCGCGGCGAGCTGGGATTCGATCTGCCGGGCGAGGCCGAGTTGCCCGCTCTTGGCCATGGCGCCGGCGAGGGCGTCGTCGAGCATCTCGTCGAAGAGCCGGCGCTGGGCGGGGTGGCCGAGGAGCCCGTCTTCGGGCACGCTCTTGCGCATCTCCTGGACCAGCGAGAAGGCGAAGAGGCGCTCGAGCTCCTGGAGCGCGGCCTTTCGCCGCACCAGGTTGTCGGGCAGGCCGGCGTCGCGGTAGGCGTCGAGGTTGGCGATGGGATTGACGTAGAGCATCACATGATCTCGAGTTCGGCTTCGAGGGCGCCCGCCTCGCGGAGGGCCTGGAATATGGCGATGAGGTCGCGAGGGGTCACCTTCAGCTTGTTGAGGGCTTCGGCCACCTCGCCCGCCGAGGCGCCTTGCACGGGCATGAGATAGGCCAGGTCTTCCTCGGTGGTCACGTCGCTCTGTTCGGTGGCGACGGTGGCGCCGGGACTGAAGGGCGGCGGCTGGGAAATCACCGGCTGGGTCGAGATGGCGATGCTGAGGTTGCCGTGGGCCACCTGGCACGGCTTGATCATGACCTCGCCGCCCACCACGAGGGTGCCCGTGCGCTCGTTGATCACCACCCGGGCCGGGTAGCCCGCCACCACGTCGAGATCCTGCACCTTGGCGATGAACGAGACCAGGTTCCCGGCCTCTTTTTCCGGCACGCGGATGTTGATGGTGCCGGCACCGAGGGCCTGGGCGTACTCGCCGCCGAAGAGGGTATTGACCGCCTGCTGGATGTTGTGGGCCGTCTCGAAGTCGGGTTGATGGAGCAGCAGGTTGATGCGTTCCCCGTCGGTGATGGTGGAAGGCACCTCGCGCTCGACGCTGGCGCCCTGGGGAATGCGGCCCGCCGTCACGTGGTTCTTGCGCACCGAAGACCCGCCGGCGCCCGCGTTGAACCCGCCGATCGAGATGGGACCTTCCGCGACGGCGTACACCTGGTCGTTGATGGCGTAGAGAAAGGTGGGCAGCAGGGTGCCGCCCTCGAGGCTCTTGGCGTCGGCCAGGGAGTTGACGATGACGTCGATGCGGGTGCCCTGCTTGGCGAAAGCCGGCAGGTCCGCCGTCACCGCCACGAGGGCCGCGTTGCCCGCCTTGAGCTGGCCGAGGCTGGCGACCTCGATGTTCAGACGCTTGAGCAGCCGGGCCTGTGCCACCACGGTCTCGGGGGCCTTGTCGCCCGTGCCCGCCAGCCCCACCACCAGCCCGACGCCGTGGAGCGGGTTGCGATCGGCCCCCTGGACTTTGCACAGGTCTTTTACGCGTGTGGCCGACGCGGCCGGCGCCAAGAGGAGCGCGGCCATTCCGACGGCCGCGGCCGCGACGAGGTTCGAGCGAATGTATCCCATGATGCCCCCTGCGTTGCGAGCGATTCGCGGTTAGAACGGCGAGAACCAGTCCAGGATCTTCGTGAGGATGCCGCGGCGGGAGTTGTTCCACAGCGGCCCCTGGCCCTTGAGCTCGATATTGGCGTTGGCCACCTGGGTGGACAGCACCGTGTTGCCCGGACCCACGTCGCGGGAGCGGACCGTCCCGGCGACTTCGAGGGTGGAATCCTCCCGGTTCACGGTCACCTTCTTGTTGCCTTCGATGTCGAGATTGCCGTTCGGATGGACCTTGACGACGGTGCAACTGATGGTGGTGATGAGCCGATTGGCCCGCGTGGTCTGGCCTGTGGTCTTGTGTTCGTTCTCGATGCCGATGTCCCAGTTGGGCAGTTCGCCGGGGTTCAGGATGTTCAATCCCGAGTTGGACACGAGAAAGGGGTTGGCCGCGGCCGGGGCGTCGGCCTCGAGGGTCGACTCCTTCTTGGTGTCCGTGTCGGCCTGGGTGCGGGCGTCGATGTTCTCGCGCACCAGCACCGTGATGATGTCGCCTTCCTCGAAGGTGGCGGTCTTGTCGGAGATGAGCGTGCCGCCCGCCTCGACCTCTCGCGAGAAGAGGGAGTCGGCCCGGGCCGCGCACATCAGGCCCGCCGCCAGGATCACAGCCGAAAGTGTTCTCATTGGTCGCTCCTGTCTCGGTGATTCGTATGCCGGGATGGGGCCCGTCGCGCCTCAATTCACCCGGACGGTGCCGTCGGCCCCCACGATTCCCTGAATGTCCTCTTTCGATTCGGGGTTGGTGCACAGCAGCAGGTCGCCTTCGCGGGCGTCGCTCTTGGCGCGGGCCTGGGTGCGGACGACGAGCCCACCGGCCTGCACTTCCACCAGCACCACCTGGCCCCGCTTGATCAGCGTCCGCGCCACCACGTCGCGCGCGGTCAGGGGTTCCCCCGCCCGGAGGGTCGAGCGCGCCACCGAACCGATGACGTCTTCCGGGTCGGTGAAAGCGTCGCGCGTCCGCGGCGAAAGGGGCTGCTTCTCGAGAGAGACGTCGCCCGGTCCGATGAGCCGGCCCCGGGGACTGTCGCGGGTGGTCACCAGGACGTCGCCGTAGGCCTCGACGTGGGCTTTGCACAGAAACGAGCGCTCG
>CAYVOE010000132.1:0-4899 GCA_964452795.1 uncultured Nitrospiraceae bacterium | reverse complement strand
CGAAAGGCCCCGCTCCCGACGTAGTCGTAGGAGCCGCTGGGACGCCACCGAAACTCGACGGCTCCGTCCGGCACCCGCACCACCTGAGACGGCACCTCCACGTCGATGTGGGCGTCCGCCGCGCTCCAGGGCATCTCCGTCTCGATGAACAGGCGGAGGTCCTCTTCGAGCATGTCGGGCGTCACCTCGAGATGGAGCGTGGTGGTCCGGATGGCCCGGGCGCCCGTGACCTCGACGGATCGGGTGTCGAATCCGGCCGCCGCGATGCGCGCCGTGACGAGCGACGCATTGATGGCGCGGGTGTCGCCGGGTTCCGGAGCGCTGCCGAGCTCGAGGGACTCGAGGAGGGCGGCATTCTCTCCGTCGATCTCCGCCACTTCGCCAAGCATCACCTTGGGACCGCGGACATAGGCCTCGTCGCGAAGCTTGACCGTGTCGGCCCCGGCCCCGACGGAGACCCAAACGGCCAGGATCGCCGTGGCCCCCGCCATGAGGCATCGTCTGCCGCAACGGTTTGTCATGTTGCTGTCTCCCTTTCGATGCCGTCCTCGGCGAAAGCGAGGACGGGTACTTCGCGCGTTCACGCGGGCGATTTCGACCCGCTAAAGGACGGCGCCGTTACCGCCTCACGTTGTTCGCCAGTTGGAGCATCTCGTCGGAGGCTTGGATCACCTTCGAGCTGGCCTCGTAGGCCCGCTGGGCCACGATGAGGTTGAGGATTTCCTCGACGACTTGCACGTTGGAGTTCTCGAGAAAGCCCTGTTCCAGGGTGCCGGCGCCGTCGAGCCCCGGCTGGGCCTCGATGGGCACGCCAGAGGCCTCGGTCTCGAGCAACAGGTTCCGGCCCAGCCGGGCGTCGAGTCCCGACGGGTTGAGGAACCGAACCAGCATGATTTCCCCTACCAACTGCTGGTTCCCCTGCTCGTCCAGGGCCGATACGGTGCCGTCCGCGTTGACCGTGACCTTCACCGTACCTTCCGGGATGGTGATGTTGGGCTCGAGCAGGTACCCGTCGGCGGTGACGATCCGGCCCTCGGCCGAAACCTTGAACGACCCGTCGCGGGTGTAGGCGGTGCGGCCGTCGGGCAGGGTGATCTGGAAGAAGCCGTCTCCCTCGATGACCATGTCGTAGGGGTTGCCCGTGGCGATCATGTTTCCCGGCGTGTACAGCTTGGCGATGGACGCCGGCCGCACGCCGTGGCCCACCTGGATGCCCTCGGGGATGCGCTCGCCCGCGGCCGTCTCGGTGCCCGCCGGTTTGAGGGTCTCGTACAGGAGGTCCTGGAAGTTCACCCGGCTCTTCTTGAAGCTCGTGGTGTTGACGTTCGCGAGGTTGTTCGCGATGGTGTCGATGTTAAGCTGCTGGGCGATCATGCCCGTGGCCGCCGTGAACAGGGCGCGTATCATGGTATCGACCCCCTCCGCTACATCGGCATGGCCACCTGATCGATCAGGCGGCTCATGGTTTCGTCCATGCAATTGATGACGCGCTGGTTGGCTCCGTAGGCCCGCAGGCCGAGCATCATCTGGGCCATCTCGTAGGGAAGCTGAACGTTGGACATCTCGAGCGACCCCGGGGCCACGCGGGTGTTCTGGGCCGGCGCCGAGGCGGCGAGGGCGGCCTCGGGCGCGTAGTACAGGCTGTCGCCCCGGCGGCTCAGGAGGTGGGGCTGCTCGAATTCCGTAATGCTGATCTGGCCCGCGTTGAACCCGTCGATGAGCACCGTGCCCGAGGCGTCGACCTCGAAACGACCGCCCGACACGTCGATGGGCGCCCCGCCGGCCGACAGCACCTTGTGGCCCTCGGCGGTGGCGAGCTGGCCCTCGCCGTCGACGGTGAACCGTCCGTTGCGCGTGTACAGGATTCCGTCCGGCGTATCGACGGAGAAGAAGCCCGGACCCTGAAGGGCCACGTGGAAGGGATCGCCCGTTGTCGCCAGGACGCCGTTGCCGAAGTCGCTGTAGGTCTCGGCGGTCCGCAGCCCTCCGCCCGGGCCCTTCTGCACGTCGAGGAAGGCCGGGTTGATCATGCGGTTGAGCAGTATCTCGTAGAAGCCTTCCTGTATGGCATTCTGCCGCTTGAATCCGGGCGTGGAGGCATTCGCGATGTTGTTGGCGATCACGGACTGCTGCTCCTCGATGGCCATGAGGCCGCTCGCCGCCGCGTACAATCCCTGGATCATGCAGGACCACTCCTATGCCCACCGGGCCTCGACTCGAAGAAACGGCCCGGGTTCCCCACCTGAAGAGCAAAGGCCGTGCCAACGGTCCCGCTGCCCGGGCAGCCGCATAACTTCACGGTTTATTCGGGTTTTCCCGAGGGGTGCCCGTCTTTTCCGCCGTCCGGCGCAGGAATTTCTTGCCGGGCGGCGGCAGATTGTTCGCCCCGCGCCCGGGCGGGTAAGATGGCCGGCCCGCGTGTTGCGCGGACAACATCCGAATGGGCAAACGAAGGCGGAGACATGCAGGAAAAGGCCGAGTTGCGCGCCCGATACCTGGAGCAAAGGCGCGCCCTGACCCCGGAAGAAGTCGCCGTGCGCAGCCGCGCGGCCTGTGAAAACCTGCGGACCCTGCCCGAGTTCGACCGGGCCCCGGCCCTCCTGATTTACCTCGCCTCCATCGACAACGAGCTGGACACGCGCCCCTTTGTCGACGCCCTGCTGACGGAGGGACGGACCGTGCTGGTCCCCGTGACGCTGAAGGGCCGACGGCTGGAATGGTCCCGGCTCGAAGCGCTCTCGGAAGTCGAGCCGGGGCGCTTCGGCGTCCTCGAGCCTCCCCCCCGCTTTCGCCGCCCCGTCGCTCCCCCGCCGGAGGCGCTGGCGGTGGTGCCCGGGCTGGTCTTCGCCCGCGACGGGTTCCGCATCGGCTACGGCGGCGGATACTACGACCGGTTCCTGGCCGGTTTTCCGGGAACCAAGGCGGGGGTGGCCTACGATTTCCAGATTGCGGACCTGGTCCCCGTGGAAGACCACGACATCCCGATGGACGTGGTGGTGACGGACCGCGCGGTCTACGTGCCGGCCCGGAACGAGGGCGGCTGAAGGTTCCCGTCCCTCCGTTTCCGACGCCGCCCCGCGTCTCGCCGCCCTATGGTATACTGCGGCCTCGCAGAGGGGTGGGCTGGAGGAACTGGGGACGAAGGGGACAGGCGATGCGCGTACAGACGTTTCTCGGGAAGGTCACCGTCGAGTCGCTTCACCAGATGGATCAGCACATCAACGCCTGGCTCGAAAGTCACGCGATCCAGCCCAAGCACATCACCCAGTCCATTGGATACGAGAAAATGAAGGAAGGCGGGTCGGCGGAGCCGGTGGTCGTCACATCGATATGGTACTGATTCGCCGGGCCGCGAGACGGATCGGGCGAGAGGGTTGAGTCGACGGGTTGGGGGTGATAGACTTAAGCGGTTGAGCCATCCACGTCAAGGCCGGGAGGCCGCATAGGGAGGGACTTCCGCGTCGGCCTGGCCGGAGGCCTGAGGAAAACACACGCATGATACTAACCAAGTACATCACTAAGACCTGCATCGTACCGGAGATGCAGGCCACCACCAAATCCGATGCCCTCAAAGAGCTCACCCACCTCCTTTTCGAGAAGAAGAAGATGAAGGATGTGGGCCCCGCCCTGGACCAGATCATGTCGCGCGAAGTCACGGAAAGCACCGGCATCGGCCGGGGCATCGCCGTGCCCCACGCGCGCGTTCCGGGCATGAAGACCCTGGCCTGCGCCGTGGGCCGCGTGCCGGGGGGCCTGGATTTCATGGCCGTGGACCGCAAGCCGGTGCACCTCATCTTCCTGATCTGCTATCCCCCCGTGGAGCAGACCACGTACCTGAATTTCGTCGCCACGGTGGCGAAGTTGCTGGGCGATCCCGAGGCGTTGAAGTCCATGATGGCCGCCAAGACGGCCGACGAAATGTACGACATCCTCGAGAAGACCTCGGCGACCTTCACGGAAGCCGAGGAGTCGCTCAAGGAGAAGGACAGCGTGGTCGAGCCCAGCGTGGACAAGATGCCCGACGCCCACGCCGACCTCATCTTGCTGGCACGGCTTCAGCTCTGCCAGGAGATGCTCGCCGCCGCCAAGACGGGCAAGGCCCAGATTCGGCAGCGCATCGACAACATCCGGTCGCTCATCGACGAGCGCGTCCTTAGCCACTACGACCGCGTGATGAAGGTCCGTCCCCCCGCGCTGGTCCCCGTCGAAGGGGATACCTGCCAGGGATGCTTCATGCGGCTGCCCTCGAAGTTTGTTCAGGAGGTGCGCCAGGACCCCGAGCACATCCACACCTGCATGAACTGCCGCCGTTACATTTACGTCGTATAGATCTCGCTCGAGACGGGGACGGTCCCGGCATGGGGCGGTCTCCGTTTTTCTTTTGTTTGCCCCCGGACGGACCTGCTAAAATGCCGCTGGTCCAACGGGTCCGGTTCGCAATCAGCGGAAGGGTGACGGCATGAGTCTCGAGCGGAATCGAGTGCTGGCGCGGCAAGTGGAGCTGTTCCGGGGCATTGCCCCCACCGACGTCGACAAAATCCTCGCCCGAGGCCAGACCGTTCGCCACAACAAGGGTCAGACCATCTTCTTCAAAGGCACCACGGGCAATCAGATGTACGTGGTGCTGGGAGGATCGGTGGCCCTGATGGACGGCTCGAAGCATCTGGCGACGGTGCGTACCGGCGACATGTTCGGCGAGATGGCCCTCATCAACAACGAGCCGCGAAGCGCCTCCGCCGTGGCCGCCGAAGATTGCACGCTCTTCGTCCTCGACGAGCCGACCGTCCAGAAGCTGTTGAACAAGTCCCTCGCCATCCGCATGCACCTCAACATCATCGCGACCCACAGCCACCGCCTTCAGATCGCCAACGAGAAGCTGGGCGTCCCCCAAAGCACGGT
>CAYVOE010000131.1:0-11553 GCA_964452795.1 uncultured Nitrospiraceae bacterium | reverse complement strand
CCTCTACCGGTCCTTCGCCATGTTCCGCAACTCCATCGGCTACGTGCCCCAGGACGACATCGTCCACGGCGAGCTCACCGTCGAAAGCTCGCTGGACTACGTGGCCCAGCTTCGGCTGCCGCCCGACGTGTCGGCCGAGCAGCGCAAGGAACTGGTGGCCTCGACCCTCGATACCCTCGGGCTCAGCCACGTCCGGACCAACCGGATCCACGAGCTCAGCGGCGGCCAGCGCAAGCGCGTGTCCATCGGCTGCGAGCTCATCACGCGGCCCAGCCTCCTCTTTCTCGACGAGCCCACGTCGGGTATGGACCCCAGCACCGAAGAGCGGCTCATGACCCATTTCCAGGGCATGGCCCGCCACGGCACCACGGTCCTCATCACCACCCACATCCTCTACAACCTCGGCATGCTCGACAAGGTGGTGATCCTTTCCCGGGGACGCCTGGCCTTCTTCGGCACGCCCGACGAAGCCATGCGCTTCTTCTCGGCGGGCGACCGGCCCCTGGACCGGCCTACCGAGATCTTCGACATCCTCGAAGGCGAACTCCCCATCCCCGGCGGACCCCCGTCGATCTCGAGCAAAGACGAGATCGCCGAGTGGTACCAGCGCAAATACCTCGAGTCCGACCTCTTCAAGCGCCACGTCGCCTCCGGCCTGTCCGAGGTTGGCCAGGGCGTCCTCAAGACGGCCGAGCCGGCCGCGCCCGTGGCCCCGGCGCCTCCCGCCGAAGCCGAGCGCTACCGGGGGCTCCTCGACAAGCCCGTCCAGAAATCGGGCCGGGGGGGAGGCCACGGCGTATTTTCCCCCCGATCCTTCCTCACCCTGATGCGGCGCCAGTTCGCCGTCAAGCGGGTGTCGCCCCGGCGGGCTCTGTTCTACCTGGCCGTGCCGCTGGTGCTGGGCCTCGTGACCCTGTCGCTGCCGGCCAACGGTTTCCCCGACGAGGCCGCCATGGCCCAGGCCCAGGAAGACATCCGAGGCCAGATCCACGGCCCCATCGACCTCAGTACCCCCATCAAGGTCCTGCTGTCGCCCGAGGGCGCCGACGATCCCCGTCCGGCGGAAGACGTGGTCTTCGCGTTGCGCCACCAGACCGTGGCCAACCTGCCCGCGCCCCTCAGCGTGCTGCTCATGTTCGTGATGACGGCCGTGTTCATGGGCACCCTCATGTCCTGCCTCGACATCGCGCCCGAACGGGCCATCTATACGCGCGAGCGCATGGCGGGCCAGCGCATCGCCGACTACCTGGCGTCGAAGCTGCCCTTCCTGCTCGTCGCCACGGCCGTCCAGTGCGCCCTGTTCCTGGCCCTGTGCTGGCTTAAGCCGGAGCTCCGGCTCTTCGACCCCGTGGGGGCCTATCTCGCCCTGGTGGCCATGGCCTGGACCTCCTGCACCCTCGGCCTGTTCCTCAGCGCGCTGGACCCCACCCCCGGCCAGTTCTCGGTGATCCTGGCCATCGTGGCGGTCCTGCCCCAACTGGTGTTCTCCGGCGGGCTCGGGCCCGATTTCTACGGCGGCATGCCCGCCGCCATGAAGGCCTTCGCCAACGTCCTGCCCGCCCGATGGGGGCTCGAGATGCTCACCACGGCCTTTTACAACCACCCCGACCGGTCCGCCGTCGCATGGGTCGGCGATTTTGTGCGGGATTCTATTGGATTTTCCTTCGGTTCCGGGGTATATTTTCGTAACTCTTTGATTCTTCTGGCCCAGGCGGTGGGCTGGGCGATCCTGTGCGGGATTGCTTTGAAACGAATGGACCGGGTGCGGTGAAGGATTTCCCGGTCGGGACAAGGGCGGATAGCCAAGACAATGTCGGATAGCGTTTTCTCTGAGTCCGAAGTCGCGACGCGTCTGTCGAACCATCGACTCAGCACGCGATTCTGCCTCAAGAAGAGCCTCGGCGTGGGGGGCATGGGCGAGGTGTACCTCGCCGAGGATTCGGCCCTGCGCCGGCTGGTCGCCATCAAGACCGTGCGGCCCGACCTCGCCCGCGACCCGGAGATCCGGCGCCGCATCGAGCGGGAGTGCCTGCTCCACGCCAAGGTGGGCGCACATCCCCACATCGTCACCCTCTACGACAAGCTCGAGGATTCCGGCCACATCAATCTCGTGATGGAATTCGTGCCGGGCGAGTCGCTTCAGCAACTGCTCGAGCGCCTCGGCAAAGAGGGGACGGTCCTTCCCGTCGAGGACGCCATCACCATCGCCATCCAGGTGCTTGACGCCCTTTCGCGCATCCACGCCCACGGCATCGTCCACCGCGACATCAAGCCGTCGAACATCCTTCTGGCCCGCGACGACGGGGGCGGGCTCTGCGCCAAGCTCATGGATTTCGGGATCGCCCGGGCCCAGGACGACGAGATGATGTCGCGCCTGACCCAGGAAGCGGGCAGCGGGCCCGGCACGCCCCTCTACATGGCCCCGGAACAGATCGATCCCCAGACCTTCGGCGACGTCACGCCCGCCACCGACGTCTACGCCATGGGCATCATGCTCTACCAGCTTACGTCCGGCGAGCCGCCCTTCAGCGGAACCCTGACGCAGATTTTCAGCGGCCACCTCCACGGTACGCCGCCTTCCCTCAGAGATCGGGCCCGGGGCCGTGTCCCCGATTCCCTGGTCGAGGTCGTGCAGTGCGCCCTCGCCAAGCAGCCGGGTCAGCGGTTCCCCACGGCCAAGGCCTTCCGCGACGAGCTGGCCCGGGCGCGCGACGGTGCGCCGTCGACCCTCAGCAGCGGCGGGGCCCACACCCTGCCCGCCGGGGATCCCAACCGGACCATGGTGGGCGGCCACACCGAGCTCAACGTCGGCGGTCCCGGCAGCACCCTGCCGGCCGGCGCGGCGACGGCGGCAGCGGCGGCCGCCCGACGTCGGGGCGCGCCCGTCGGCCTCATCGCCGGTGCGGCGGTGTTGCTGCTGGCCGGGCTCGGGGCCGCGGCATACTTCGCATTGGGCCGGGGGGGCGACGACACGCCCCCCGCGGACGCTTCGCCGGCGATTGCGGAATCCGAAACCCCGGCTTCGACGCCGGCTCCCGCGACGCCGCCCACGGCAGCGGTCGAAGTGCCGCCGTCCGCGCCCGCCGGAGGGATGCCCGCGCCCGATGCGCCGATGCCTGCGGTGGCCGTAGACGCGCCCGCGGGACCGCTCCCCGCACCGGCGCCCGCCGCGGCGGATATTCCGCCCGCGACGACGGCTCCGGCGGATTCCGGAGGCTCCGCCACCGAGGCCCTCCTCCAGCGGCTTGGAGAGAGGCAGGCTGAGGACCCGCCCGCGGCGGATCCCGAACCGCCGGCCGCGGTTCCCGCGTCGGTGACGCCCTCGGCGCCGGCGCCCAAAGTGGACGTGCCGAAGTTCCGCGAGGATCCGCCCAAGCCGGCGGCGTCCAAACCCGCGGCTCCCAAGCCCAAGCCCGCGGCGCCCAAGGCCGAACCGGCGGCGCCGAAACCCGCTCCCGCCGAGCCGGCTCCGGCCGACGACGGCGGCGGGTGGAGCGTCAAGGGACGGAGCTCGCACAAAGTCGACTGATCCAGTGGGTCCAAGTCACGGCGGCGCTTCGGAATGCGTCGCCCGCGCAGCAATCAAAGGCATACGAGCAGGAAAGGTAAAGGGGCTATGTTGAAATTCTCGAAGCGCTACATCAAGGGCGTCAGCGCGGCCCTGTGCGTCGCTCTGGCGGCGGCGGGGTGCGCCACCTACGGCCAGTCCGCCGGCCTCGGTGCGGCCACGGGCGCCGGCCTGGGCGCCATCATCGGCCACCAGTCCGGCCATGCCGGCGAAGGCGCGGTCATCGGCGCGCTCCTCGGCGGCGCCACCGGTCTCATCGTCCACGACATCCGGGTCCGCGCCGAACAGCGGCGCACCGCCCAGGAAACGGCGGTCATCCACCAGTACCAGCCGGCCCAGGGCCAGAAGATCTACGCCGAGTCCGCCACCTGCTCGCCCTCCGTGGCCCAGCGCGGCCAGGACCTCGAGGCGCAGATGGAATACGCCGTGCTCGGATCGCCTGCCGGCGGCACGCCCGTCAAGGAGACCCGCATCCTGCGCAAGGACGGCCAGGACGTGGCCACCCTCGACGACGAGACCTACACCCGGTCCGACGGCACCTGGGTCAGCACCGTCACCTTTGCCGTACCCAAGAACGCCGAGCCCGGCAAGTACACCATCGTTCAGACCGTGAGCATCCCCGAGCGGGATACCATCAGCAAGAACGTCGACTTCACGGTCCAGTAGCCGTTCACTCGATCCGTTACGCCCCCGGGACCCGGCCCATGCGCGGGTTCCCGGGGGCGTTTTCTTGTAACCCTTACTGCTTGTCTTTGCGCCCTTCGCGCGGGCGGGCCCGCTCGGCGGCGTAGGCCAGGCCCAGGGCGTTCATGTGGACGTCGCCGGCGATCCAGGCCTCGTCTTCACGGCCGGGCGTCACGCCGCACCGCTCGAGCTGGCGCATCGCCGCGGCGCGCACGCCTTCGCCCGCCAGGGCCCGCAGCTCGTCGCCGGTCTTGCCCGAATCCACCGCCGCGCGAAACACGGCTTCCATTTCGTCGATGGACCGCAACAGCTCCTCGGCGCCCGCGTCCACCGGTGCGAAGGGACCGTAATGGGTGAGGTAGGCGACCTCGGCTCCCGTGGCGACGATTCGGCGCACCGTGTCGCGGGCGGCGTCGGCGTCGAAATCCGTCGGCGGCGTCGAGGCCAGCAGGTAGGGCCGCGCGCCCCGGCGCAGCGGCGGGAAGGAGATGCCGAAGGCGTCTCCCGTGAATATGCCGTTGCTCCCGCTGTCGTAAATGCAGATGTGGTGGCGGGCATGACCGGGCGTGTGGAGGAAGCGCAGCGTCCGGTCGCCGAAGGCCAGGACCTCCTCGTCTTCGACGGCCCGCACCCGATCCGCGGGGATGGGGTCGATCCGCCCGTAGAGCCGGCGGAAGGCCTCCTCGCCGTAGACCTGCATGGCGCTCGCCACCAGCCGCGACGGGTTCACCAGGTGCCGGGCCGCCCGAGGATGGGCCAGGGCGACCGCCCGGGGGCAGGCCTCCAGCAGCGCCGCCGTGCCCGACGCGTGGTCCAGGTGGACGTGGGTGATGATGGCGTACTCGACCTGTTCGGGTCGCAGGCCCCGGGCCTCGAGGGCCTCGAGCAGGCGCGGCACGGCGTAGGACGTGTTGTTGTCCACGAAGGCCGCCCGGTCGCCCGCGCGGATGAGGTAGGCCGCGGCCCGTCCGGGCTCGATGTAATGCGTGTCGATGGTGACGACCGATTCGGATACGGCGGTGTGCATGGTGCGTGTCCCGTGTTGCGGTTTCATTCCCCCGGCGCCGCGCTTGTTCGCGGCCGCTCTCCATAGTACATTACCCTGCGCTTCATGAGGTATCGAACGGGTCTGTAAGGCGAGAGAGGGGTATGCGGGACCGAATTCGGGTGGCCGTGCGGCTGGCGTTGATCATCGTCATGACCGCCGTGCTGGTGACGGTGCGGCTGGCGGCGCGGCCGCTGGAATGGGTGTCTCCGCGCCTCGACCGGCGGATCCGCCGCGCCATCGTCCGCCTCTGGAGCATCCTCTTCGCCCGCATCGTGAACATGCGCGTCCGCGTCGAAGGGAAACCGCCCCGGCCGCCCTTCTTCCTCGTCACCAACCACCTCAGCTACATCGACAATTTCCTGGTGGGATACGCCACCGGGGCCGTCTTCATCTCCCGGGCCGACGTGCAGCAGTGGCCCGGCGCCGGATTCGTCGCGAAATCCGTGAACACCCTCTTCATCGACCGGGCCCGCGTCCGGGACACCGCCCGCGTCAACCGCGAGATTCGCGAGGAGCTCGAGAAGGGCTCGGGCGTCGTGCTCTACGCCGAGGCCGCCATCTCGCCGGGCAAAGACGTGCAGCCCTTCAAATCCGCCCTCCTCGAGCCGCCCGCCGCCCTGGGCCTCCCCGTCCACTACGCCGCCCTCCGCTACGAGACCCTGCCCGGCGAACCGCCCGCCTCCGAGGCGGTCGTGTGGTTCGGTCCCACGCCCTTTTCCGAGCACGCCCGGCGACTCCTGGCCCTCCGGGGTTTTCGCGCCGAGATCCGCTTCGGATCCGAGCCCATCGCCTCGCCCGACCGCAAGGAGCTCGCCGAAAAGCTCCGGGAAGCCGTCCGCGCCCTCTTCACCCCCCTGGATTGAACGCGCTTTACCGCCGGATTTATCCTTTCCATTCGCCGGGATCTCTGCTATACTGCGCCCCGTGATACTCTGCTATCCGGTGGGCGGGACGCGAGAGGCCTTCCTCCAATTCCGGGGAGTATCGCCAAATCGGGTGTTAAGTTCTCATCATACGCAAGCGACCTTTGGGAGGGACTGGCCGGCAAAGCCACCCGACCCCCTCGACGAGAGGGCATAGGCGTGGCTGTCCGGGATGGTAAAACGTTACTCCTCGTTGTAACCGGTTCCAATGGGATGCGTTACTGACCAGCAAGCGTTTAGGAGGCCTGTTTCCATCATGACTACTCTGCGCAAGCGAGGGTTCACCCTCATCGAGCTGCTCGTCGTCATCGCCATCATCGGGATCCTGGCCGCCATATTGCTGCCCGCCCTGTCGCGGGCCCGGGAAGCCGCCAACCGGGCGACCTGCCAGAACAACCTCAAGCAGTGGGGCACCATCTACAAAATGTTCGCCGGGGAGAACAAGGGGATGTTCCCCGCCCGGGACGTCTTCTTCGGCAAGAGCTATGCCGACGGCACCCAGAAGATGAGCCACTATATCGGGTTCTGGCAGGTCCATCCGGAATACTGCACCGATCTGGCCATCTCCCTGTGCCCGTCGAGCCTGCCGTACCAGGAGAGCCTCGAGGCCCTTGACCGGGGCCCCAGCGACTACGAAAACAACTGGGTGGGCATTCACCAGGACTGGGTCGAGGGCACGGCGGCCACCGATCCGCTGAACCCTTGGCGCGGTCACGCCCACGCCGGCATGGATCCCCGCAACTTCGCCTGCGCCACCGACCCGAACCGGTGCTTCTACACCCCCGATATCAGCGCCAAGTACATCTACCGCGGCCTGTTCATCGCCCCCGATTGGCTGACGACGGTGAGCGACTACGCCGACGTGGGCCTGATCGTTCAGCGAAACAACCAGATGTTCGGTTCCGATTTCGGCATGGCCGAGTGGAACCAGTACATGCACCGCGGCAGCGGCACCTATACGCTCACCTCGGGCCGCCAGATCCAGGTGCGCCGGTTGAAGGAAGGCATCGAGCGCTTCGCCATCACCGACATCAATAACCCGGCCGCGGGCGCCCAGGCCCAGAGCACCATCGTGGTCCAGTACGACTGGGGCAAGGCCAAGAGCGGCGTCATCAACCCCAACGATTTCAACCACGTCCCCGGCGGGGTCAACATCCTCTACATGGACGGCCACGTCGAGTTCGCCCGGTATCCCCAGCCCGCGGGCTCGAAGGCCTGGCCCGTTTCCGAGCTGGCTTACCGTCCGGAAGTGGCCGGCAGCGACTGGCCCTAAGCCCGGTCGACCCGAGCGCAATTACCCCTCGAGGCGCCGTCCGGTCCTGGCCCCGGGCGGCGCCCCTTTGCCGTCACGCAGATCGTTTCGGGAATGAAGGAGGGCCCGCCGGTCCTTCGCGGAGAGTTGGTTGTGAAGAAGTTTCACTTGACCCCGTGGCTCCTGATGCCGTTGCTGGCCGCCTGTTCCAGCCCGTCCTATGACACGAACGTCGACCCGGCTTCGCTCACGACCGAGCAGCAGCTTCTGGTCGCCCTGTCGGACGGCGATACGGCGGCCCTGGCGAAATTCCTCGACGAGAACCCCGGCGCCATCAATCAGCCCGGGCTCCAGGGGCAGACCCTGCTCCACCACGCGGTCCGCTTCGGGAACGAGGCCTGCGTGCGGCTCCTGATCGAACGGGGCGCCGACCCCAACGTGCGCGACTCCGGCGGCGACTCGGTGCTCGACTACATCGACGAAAACGGCGCCCTCGGCGATATCGAGGAAATGGTGGAAGGTGCGGCGAGGTAGAACCGTTCCGCCTCAGTACACGCCGTAAGGGTCCAGGTCGACCTTGAGCTGGATCCGGTTTCCCGGGTATTCCGTCTCGAATTGGGCCCGCACGGCTCGGGTGAGGGCGTTGATGCGCTTGGCGCTGCGCGACAGCACCGCCAGGTTCCATCGGTATTTCTTCTTGATGCGGCGCACGGTGGCGGGGGCGGGACCCAGGGTCTCCATGCCGCGGAATTCGAGGGCCTCGATCTGTTCGCGCACCATCCGGTGGAGACGGGCGGCGGCCTTCTCGGCTTCCAGGGGATCTTCGCACTCGATCATGAGGTTCGCCATCCGCCGAAAGGGAGGATAGGCCGACGACTCGCGGTGCACGATCTCCTGCTCGTAAAAGGCGCCGTAGTCGTGGCGGGCGGCGGCCTGGATGGCGTAGTGGCGCGGCCGAAAGGTCTGGACGATGACCCGTCCCGGGCGCTGCCCGCGGCCCGCCCGACCCGCCACCTGGGTGAGCAACTGGAAGGTGTTCTCCGCCGCCCGGAAATCGGGGTGGGCCAGCCCCGTGTCGGCGTTCAGCACGCCCACCAGGGTGACGCCGGGGTAGTCGTGACCCTTGGCGATCATTTGCGTGCCGATGAGGATGTCGATCTCGCCCGCCGCCAGCCGCCGCAGGATCCGCCCGTGCCCGCCTTTGCGCGCCGTCGAGTCGGCGTCCATGCGTCCCACCCGCGCCTCGGGGAAGGACCGCATCAGGAATTCTTCGACCCGCTGCGTACCCGAGCCCAGGAACAGGAGCGGATTGAAGTGGCACTCGTCGCATACCGCCGGTACGCTGCGCCGGGCGTTGCAGTAGTGGCAGTTCAAGTACCCGCCGTGCTGGTGATAGGTCATGCTGACCTGGCAGTCGGGGCAACTGGCGAGCCAGCCGCACTGCGGACACAGCACGAAGGGCGCGTAGCCCCGCCGGTTGAGCAGCAACAGGACCTGCTCGCCCTCCTGCACGCGGGCGTTGACTTCCGCCTCGAGGAGGCGCGAAAGCACCACGTTGCCGCCCGCCTCTTTCGCCTCGATCCGCATGTCCACCACCGTGACCTCGGGCAGGGAGGCCCGGGTCGCCCGGCGGCGCAACTCGAGCCGCTGCGACTTGCCGTTCTCGCTGTTGTAATGGCTCTCGATCGAAGGCGTGGCCGAACCCAGCACGCACACCGCGTGGTTCATCGTGGCCCGCAGGATCGCCACGTCCCGGGCGTGGTACCGCGGCACCTCGGACTGCTTGTAGGAAGTGTCGTGCTCTTCGTCCACGATGATGACGCCCAGGTTGGCCAGGGGCGCGAAGATGGCCGACCGGGCGCCCACCACGATGCGGACGTCGCCGCGCTGGGCCCGGCGCCATTCGTCGAAGCGTTCGCCCGCGCCCAGTCCGCTGTGAAGCACGGCGATCTCGGTCTTGAACCGCGCGGTGAACCGCGACACGGCCTGGGGCGTCAGGGAGATCTCGGGCACCAGGACGATGGCGTTCTTGCCCCGGTCGAGGGCCCGCTCGATGACCTGGAGGTAGACCTCCGTCTTGCCCGACCCCGTCACGCCCTTTAACAGGAACGTCTGAAACCGGCCCTCGTCGAGCGCCGCGGCGATGGCGTCGTAGGCGGCTTGCTGCTCGCGGTTGAGCACGAACTTGCCCCCGCCGCCGAGGTCGTGGTGCAGCTTCGGCGCCCGGAACACGTCGCGCGAGAACCGCTCCACCAGCCCCTTGTCTTCAAGGCCCCGCAGGATCGTCGGCGACGCATCGTGCTTCTCGTACAGGTCCGCCGCCGCCCGTTCCGGGTCGCCGTGGAGCAGGTCGAGGTAGAGGGCCGCCTGCTTCGGCGCCCGGCGCTGCAGGGCGGAAAGGGCTTCTCCGTCGGGCACCGCATCGGGCACGAGCCGCACCCAGGGCTCCGTCTGGGCCGATACCGCCGGCGCCGCCGTCAGCACCTCGACGTCGAGAAAGCCCCGCTGCACCAGGGCGTTCAACGAGCTGCTCAGGGCCGACGCCCCCACGGCCTTTGCCAGTTGCGTCTCCGTCAGCGGACCCCGAAGCTTCAACTCGGCGAGGATCTTGCGCTGCCGCTCGCTCAGGCGGCCGGGCACCATCCGGTCCTCGATCAGGCGGTAGCGGCGCTTGCTCCGGATTTGGATCCCCGACGGCACGGCGCAGTGAAGGGCCTCCCCCCAGGAGCAGCAGTAGTACTGCGACACCCACCGGCAGAGATCGAGCATCTCCTGCGAGAACACCGGCGATTCGTCGGGCAGGTCTTCCAGGGCCTTGACGTCGTCCCGGTCCGAAGCGTCCTTTAGCCCCACGATGTAGCCCGTGTCGACCCGAGACCCGAAGGGCACCACGGCCCGCATGCCCACCGCCGCCCGCTCCCGCAGCGGTTCCGGGATCTCGTAGGTGAAGGGTGTGTCCAGGGGAAGGGGAAGCACAACTTCCGCGTATCGATGCGACGCCATGAAAGGGGCCTGTACCTACCGGGTGAATCCGACCGGGCGGGTCCAACGGCCGGACCCGCCGCCCACACGCCGCGGCCTCTCCGCGGGCCGCGGTCCCCGGCATTATGCCAGACCCCGGGCCGCCTACACGAAGTCTCCCGCCCGGCGATCGTACCGTTTCCGGCCCAGCCGCCCCTGGCGCACGAGGTCTCGGATGACGGTCTTGAGCGTATTGATGCGTTCCGCGTAGGTGCCCCGGCCAATCTGAAGGAGGTTGTTCAATGCCCGCTCCATGTTCCCGCCCGTATTGAGGGCATCGTGTATGACGGGGCTCTTGGCCCGGCCTTGATGGCGGATGTCGGTTACCAGGAGGCACACGCGGTCGTCGTACCCGTCGAGCCCATACTGGGCGGCGTAGAACGTCATCTTGCGGCGCAAGTCCTCGACGACGTGCCGCACCTGAAGGTCCTGGTGGGCCTTGTCGCGCGACCAGTGGATGAACTTCGCCGCCTGGACGACCTCCGTATCCTCCACCTCCGCCGACGACGGATTCAGGTAATCCATCAGCGGCTTCGTGGTGGACGCGTTGGCCAGGACCTGAGGGCCCGAAGGCAGCAGGCGCACGATCTCGCTTCCGCGAAACTGTAGGTCGGGGAAGTAGCGCGGCGCCTCGGGCAGGGCCAGCAGTTCCCGGAAGAATCCCACGAAGTCCCCGTCGGGAACGTGGGCCGCGACCTGCATGAAGCCGAAGGAGAATTGGGCGCGGTCGTAGGTATTGAGGGCGTTGAATCGCGCCCGGCTCTCGCACCGCGCCGTGGGATAGATGAACCAGGCCCAGTGGCCGTAAACGGCATCGTAGACGGCGGGGTCGTAGGCCGCGCCGGAATTGTCGTCAATATTGCGCAGGCCGATCCTTCCTTTATACGGCACGCGCTCGCCCACGTAGAATTTCGTGCCGTCGTCCAGCTCCACGCTGAACTTGCTCCCCGTCCGCCGGATCCGGAACCGGATCAGGGGCTGATCGGTGGGCGGCGGAGCCGGCGGCTCGGGTGCCGGCTCGGGTTCCGGGGCCGGCGACACCACCACGGGGGCCGTC
>CAYVOE010000130.1:5012-11584 GCA_964452795.1 uncultured Nitrospiraceae bacterium | reverse complement strand
CATGTCCTTCGACAGTTCCTCGACCTCGTTGAGGTTGGCCTCCATCTCGAGGGTGTCGTGGAGGCTTGCCGTGGCGGCGAGGCGCAACCCTCGCTTGATCAAGGCCACCGCCTGGGGCGGCGCGGCGGCGAACCGCGCGGCCAGGGCCTCCGTCTCCTCCACCAGCCGTTTATGGGGCACCACGCGGTTCACCAGGCCCACGCGCAGCGCCTCTTCGGCGTCGAGCACCTCGCCCAACACCAGCAGTTCAAAGGCCTTGGCGTATCCCACCAGCCGGGGGAGGAGGTACGTCGAGCCGGCGTCCGACGTGAGGCCGCGGTGGACGAAGGCCTCGCAAAAGCGCGCCCGGTCCGACGCGATGCGGACGTCGCATACCAGGGCGAGGTTGCAGCCCGCGCCCATGGCCGGTCCGTTGACCGCGGCAATCACGGGCTTCTCAATCTCGTGGATGGCCTCGATCATGCGGTGGAATTCGCGGACCTGGGCGCGCGCCGCCGCAGGGTCGGGCCGACCGTCTTCCATCGCCCGGGCCATGGCCTTCACGTCGCCTCCGGCGCAGAAGGCCGTGCCCCGTCCCGTGAGGACCACGACGCGCACTTCGGCGTCCGACGCGGCCTCCTCAAAGGCCTCCATCACCTCCCGCGTGGTGACGCCGAGGCGGATGGCGTTTCGGGCGTCGGGACGGTTCAACTCGATCCACAGCGCGCGGTGGCGCCGACTCACGACGACATCGTCAGGCATGGCCGTCTCCCGGGTAATGGCACGGGCGCTACGCTACGGCAGGCGCGGCGCTTCTGTCAATCCGGGGCTGTCGGGCCGCGGCGGAATGGCCCGTCCCGCACCGGTGTTTGCTGTACCCGCGTTGCACAACCGCTGCGGTTCAAGGTACAGTTTTGGCGAAGCACTTGGCGGGAGGTAACGGATGAGGAAGTTGGTTTCGTTTGTGGTGATGCTTTGCATGTTCTTGTCCCTGGCCGGTTGCAACACCGTCGCCGGATTCGGCCGGGACCTGACCGCGGCCGGGAATAAGATCAAGAGCATGGCCACGCATTAGAGGCCCTGGGAACGTGTCACGCCTCTCGGCCTCGGTTGCCGCCCGTACATAGGAATACTATGAAAAGTAAGGACCGTTCCCTCTCCGTTGCCGTTCGCGCCGACGAATTCGGCGATCTCATCCCCTATGAGTGGACCCAGCGTCCCCTCTACCGGAGGGTCATCGCCGGCGTTCTCGGGGCCCTGCTGATCGTGGTGGGGCTGGTGGGATGGCTGGTCCCCGTCATCCCGGGATTTTTTCTGGTCCCGATCGGCATCCTGCTCATCGCCGCCACGAGCAAATGGTGCGCCAAGTGCGTCAACGCCCTCGAGCGCAAGCTCCCCTATCGCGTGCGCCGGCTGCTGCATCGGCACCACACCTGGAACGGCCGTCGCCGTGCCCCCAAACCCGATCCGCTCAAAGCCCCGGAGTGACGGGCTCCATTCCTTTCGATTCCCCTCCGCCGCGACAAGGCACGAAAAAAGGGCTGCCTCGAAAGGCAGCCCCGGTGGATAGATCTCGATTTCGCCTTACTGAACCGTCACCTCGTGGATGGACCACCAGAGGCCGTCGACGGTGCCGGTCTGGACGATGCGGACGTAGCGGCCGCTCTTGGGAGCGAAGGTGATGACCGTAACGGGCTGGCCTTCAGCCCCGGCACCGGTCGCCACGGGCTCGCCCCAGTTGTTCGGGTCGTTCGACACGTAGACCTCGTACCCCCGGGGGTAATCGCCCGGCGACGGGGTGGTGTCGAGGGTGACGCCGGCGACGGGCTGCTCCCACCCGAGGTCGAGCTGGAACCACTGGCCGGGGGTCTGGCCCGTGCCGGTGGACCAGCGCGTTTCGGGCTTGCCGTCGAGGGCGTTGCCCGCCTCGCCGGGGTTGTCCGACGCCGTGGCCTGGGTGGACACCTGGGCCAGGCGTTCTATCGCCGCCTTCGCCTCGGCCTGGTACTGCGGGTCGGCCAGGTAGCGCTCGAGCACCTCCGCCACCCGCAGGTCGCGCACGTCTCCGAGGCCGCTAAGGGCGAGCTTCACTTCCTCCGGCCGCGTGGCGAGGGCGAGGCCCTCTTCGTAGCGCGCCAGGGTGTCCGACGGCGCGCGGTCGCTGGGCAGAGCCAGGAGGCGGAAATAGCCTCGAAGGGCGCGGTTGCGCACGGCTTCGTCCTGGGTTTGCTGCGCAAAGCCGAGGAGGTCCGCCAGCGGCGCCGGCGTGGGCCAGTCGGAAAGGGCCTGGATCGCCGCGTCGCGGATGGCCGGGTCGGGCGAAGCCAGGGCGGCGCGCAGGGCGTCGAGGGCGCTGTCGTCGCCGATGCGGCCCAGCACCCGCACCAGGGGCGTTGTACGGGCCGCGTCGCCGGAAGCCGCGTTCAGGGCCGCCAGGATGTCGGCGGTTCGCGCGCCGGGCTCTTCGATGCGGGCGGCGGTGGCCACCAGGGCGTTTTCGACCTCGGTACGGAAGTCGCCCTCCGGCGCTTCCACCAGCAGGGCCACCAGGGCCGGCATGTGTTCGCGTCCCGCCAGGACGCCCGCAGCCTTCACCGCAGCCGCGCGCAGGGTTTCATCGGGTTGCCGAGCGGCGTCGAGCAGGGCCGATGCGGCCTCGGGAACGCGACGGGCCGCCAGGCTGCGGGCGCACTGGGCCCGGACGGCCGGCGCCGCATCGCTCTGCAGGCATTCGAGAAGCTTTTCGTTCACCCCGGCTCCGGCCAGCCGGTCGAGACTGTTGCGCGCGGCTTCGGAGGCCGCCCGGTCTTCCCCGGCGGCGGATTCGGCCAGCAGCATCACCGACGACGCATCGCCCAGGACGGCGAGGGCCGAAAGGGCCGCCGTGCGCACAGCCGGGTCGGGGTTCGAAGCCGCCTGGGTCACGGCGGGCCGGGCGGCGGCATCGCCGCGGACGGCCAGGGCGTGGACGAGTCCCGCCTGCAGCGCCGGATCGAGCCGGGGCAGCGCCTCGGCCAGGGCGGCCGTCGCGTCGGCACCGGACACTTCCGCCGCCGCCTGGAGCGCGGCCTTCTGAATCTCGCCGTCCTCGCCCTGCAGAACCTGCACGACGAAGGGCGCGGCCCGGTCGCCCAAGGCGGCCACGAGTCCGTTGAACGCTCCGATGCGGATGGCCCGCGATTCCGTGGGCGCGTAGAGCATGGTGAAGATGTTGGCGGAGTTCTTGGTGTCCCCCTGTTCGAGGAGGCGTTCCGCACCGCGCAGGCAGGCCTGCGAGACGGTCGGCTGGAGCCCTTCCGGCGCCTTCGATTTGGCGTCCACGAGGACCATCACCGCTTCGGGCGTGCCGACGCGGGCCAGGGCGGCGAGGGCGGCCCGGGCCACGGCGGGGTCCGCATCCGAGGCCAGGGGCGTGAGGGCCTCCGTCGAGGCCGGCTCCGCCCGCGCGCCGAGGGCGTTGGCCAGCGCGACCTTGCGCTCCGGCGTGGCCGAAGCCAGGGCGGCGCGCAGGGCGTCGCCCGCCGCCGTGGTCGGAATCCGCTGGAGGGCGTACCGGGCGGGCTCGAACGTCTCGTCCTTCGCCAGGGCCGCGGCCAGCGCGGGCACCTGGTCGTCGCCGCCGATGATGGAAAGCATCTCGGCGGCGAACTGCTTGGCGTTGAGGGTGGCGTCGGCGTTGAGGAGGGCCGCGAACTTGTCGGCGGCGGCCTTCCGGCGTTCGGGCGTGTCGGCCGTCAGCGCGAGGGATTGGAGCGCGTCAAAGGCCTCGGCGCCCTCGCCGTAGTCGTACCCCGCGATGTCGGCGCTGAGCTTCTCGAGGGCGTTCTTCTCGGCTTCCCGGCGGGAGGCCTCGATCTGCTCGGGAGAGAGGGCCCCGCTGGGCGTGGCGTCGGCCTCGAGATCGCCCAGGGCGAACTGGATGCCGTCGAGGTAGTGCTTCAGCACCGCCGGGTTCCAGAAGATATCCTCCCGGTGGCCCAGGGAGCAGTAGAACACCCGCCCGTCGCCCTGCCGGCTGACCCACGAGATGGCGAAGTCGCCGTCGGTCCGGTTGATGCCCTTCTTGGTCATGTCCGTCTGAGCCGTGTCGAGGCTCAGGAGGATCCGGAGCTTGTCGCGCGAATAGGGGTCGCGGAACTGGTAGATCTCGTCGGAGATGGTGAACCCCTGACCGTTGAAAGCGGCGTTGACGGGGTGGGCGGGGTCGTCGATCTTGACGGCTACGGTGCCGTCCGCGGTCCAGGGATGGCCGTCGAAGTAGCCGCCGATCATCTCGCCGTACTCCGCCCAGTCGTAGAAGCAGTCGGTGGCGGCGTGAATGCCGACGAGGCCCTTGCCGTTGCGCACGAAATCGAGGAAATTATGGCGCACGGCGGGGTCGGTGAAGGGCGCCCCCGTATTGTTGTCCATGATCACCGCGTCGAAGGCGTTCAGGCTCTCGGGATTGAACGCCGCGGGATCGTCGGTGACGGTGGCCTCATAGGCGCCCGTTTTCGCGCCGAGAATCTCCATGGCCTTGGCCGCCACGGGGATCGACGAATGGTAGAAGCCCCCTTCGCCGCAGCCGGTGAAGACCAGCACCTTGCGCGGGGCCTGTGGCGCGACCGTCGCCGTCGTCGGCGCCGCGGCCTCGATGCGGGCGACCATGTCGGCGGGCACTTCGGCCATCGCCCCGACGGGCGCCAGACACGCCGCCATCCCGACCGCGCAGGTCAGGAGAGTCCATATCGTAAAACGGTTCATGATCGTCTGTCCCTTCCCTTAAATGCGCCACTCGCCGCGCATGGGCCGGCCCACGAGCCGGTTGGCCTCTTCGTCGTCCACGAACCGCCCCGCGGCCGGATCCCAGCGCAGGGGCCGGTCGAGCCGGTAGACGATGTTGCCGAGATGGCACACGATGACGGAGCCGGCGCCGATCTCGACGTCGCAAATGGGGCGCTGCCGCGTCTTGATGCAATTGAGCCAGTCCTGGTGGTGGCCCGGGCTCTCGTAGAGGTGGATGTCGTCGGGGCCCAGGGGCTCGTCGAGGATGCTCGGCGGGTCCGTCTCGAGATAGCCCCGGTTCACCAGCACGCGCCCGCCGTCGCCGATGAACTCGACGCCGGCTTTGCCGCCCGCGCCGCCGCCGTGGTACATCACCACGCCGTTGGCGTACTTGTAGGTGAGCAGCTTCGCGTCGCTGGCGTGGGGCGGAATGATCTCGACGGGACCGCTGCCGTCCATGCCCAGTCCCCACTGGGCGATGTCGAAGTGGTGGGCGCCCCAGTCCGTCATGCCGCCGCCCGCGTAGTCGCGGTAGGCGCGGAAGTTGGGCCACCCTTCGAAGTCCATGCCGGGGGCGATGTCCGAGTTATACGGCCGCCACGGCGCCGGGCCCAGCCAGAAGTCCCAGTCCAGCCCTTCCGGCACGGGTTCCGCCGGCAGATGACAGTCGATGGGCGGACCCCCGACGTTGACGTGGACCGTGTGCACCTTGCCGATGCGCCCGTTGCGCACCAGTTCGCAGGCCATCCGGAACCCCTTCTCGGACCGCTGCTGGCTTCCGGTCTGGAACACGCGCCCGTGGCGCCGCACCGCCTTCACCAGAGCCTGGGCCTCTTCAATATTGTGGGTCAGGGGCTTTTCGCAGTAGATGTCCTTGCCCGCCTCGGCCGCGGCGATGGCCACCAGGGCATGCCAGTGGTCGGGGGTGGCGATGACCACCGCATCGATATCGTCGCGGGCGAGGAGGTCACGGAAATCGTGGTAGGTCTCGATGCCGTTGTAGGCGGTGAGATTCTCGCGGCGGGCGTAGGCCTCGTTGGCTTCCGCCTTGCGCTTCTCCAGACGCTTGGCTTCGACGTCGCACAGGGCCACGATCTGCACGTCCGGATGGCCCAGAAACGCGCCCAGATGCCCCCCCATCATCTTGCCCATGCCGATTAGGCCCAGCGTGAGCCGTTCGCTTGGCGCCGTCGCTCCGTTGGCGCCGAAGGCCGACGCCGGCACGATAGTCGGCAGCGCCGCCGCACCGGCCGCGGCCAGCCCCGCCCGTTTGAGAAACTGCCGGCGGTCCAGGCGCACTCCACGCCCGCCGGAGTTTGAGAGTGTGTTCCCCATCGCAGATTTCCCTCCCAGAAATGGTTGGCGATTTCGCGGGTGGCACAGCGAAAGGCCCGGGAAAAGCCCACACTGCCGCCGAAGCATGGTATGCTTTCCTGTGTTACACGTCAACTTGAATCGGCTCGACCCAAGCCTCGTACGTTGACCTCTCTTTCAGAGATTCGGTACGGTGGTGCACAGGTTCGGGAGGGGCACACAAGGGAACCCGGCGCTCCTGGAGGGGGCGAAAGGCGCGTCATCAAGCCCGCGTGACGGCTCCCGTACCCGAATCGGATTGGAGTGGGCTGCGGCCGACTCCGTTGAGACCGCCAACGGGACGAGGAGAGGAAGATCACATGAAGAAGCACGGGTTTACGCTAATCGAACTACTGGTGGTGATCGCGATCATCGGGATCCTCGCCGCCATCTTGCTGCCCGCCCTGGCGCGCGCCCGCGAAGCCGCCAACCGCGCCGCCTGCCAGAACAACCTCAAACAGCTGGGCCTCACCTAT
>CAYVOE010000130.1:0-5002 GCA_964452795.1 uncultured Nitrospiraceae bacterium | reverse complement strand
CCGGCGAATCGCGCGGCGCGTTCCCGCCCATGCTCAAGTGGACCTCTCTGGCGAATCCCATGGACCCGTCCACCTATCAGACCGATAACCCCTGTTCGCTCCCGAACCCCGCGGCCCCGCCGCCCCCGGCCGGCACCGGCGACGCCGAGTTCGTCTTCGACGTGCGCGGCGTCTATCCCGAGTACCTGACGGACCTCGAAGTCCTCGTGTGCCCCTCCGACGGCGAAGGCCAGGATGTGGTCGAGGAAGGCCGCTGGCGCATCAACCAGGACCCCAACCGCCAGATCGACCCCTGCGCGGTCCATGCCGTCTCCTACCTCTACCTTGGCTGGGCCTTGTCGGGCGAGCCGGGGCAGGACTACCTGTTGCTCGGGGCCGATCCCAATAACACAGCCGCCGTGAACTCCGCGGCGTGGATCGGCACGGTCGTCGATCCCGGCTTCATCCAGGCCATCGTCACCATGCTGAGCCAGGCCGCCGCCGGCAACGTCGCCATCTACGAAAACGACATCGCCTTCACCGGCGGAAGGAAGGCCATGCGGACCAAGGAAGGGATCGAGCGCTTCTTCATCACCGACATCAACAATCCCGCGGCGGGGGCCAAGGCCCAGAGCACCATCCCCGTCACCTTCGACCTCATCAGCACCGACGTCAAGGAGTACAACCACGTCCCCGGCGGGACCAACGTGCTCTACATGGACGGCCACGTCGAGTTCGTCCGATACCCCGGCCAGTTCCCCGCGACGGCCGCCTTCGCGCGCCTCATATCGAATTTCTAGCGCCGTCGAACCCCCTCGAAACGCCTCGGGCCGGAAGCGACATCCCGCTTCCGGCCCGTTTCATTGAATGGCGCACGTTTCGCGGGGCGGTTCCGCCCCAATCGACTTAGAATTGCACCTTGAGCGTCCGCAGCTCGTAGGGCGTCACGTACAGGCGCACGTTGGCGGCGTTCACCTCTACCGGCCGGTCGTTCTCCTCCATGAGGTCGCATTCCATGACGCTCTTGGGCTCGTCGGCGAAGGTCACGTTCACCGGACCGCGCTGGCCGTGGGCCTCGTACAGACGGACGATGATGGCGTCGGAGTCTTCCGCCCGCTTGATGTGATCGATGACCACGTTGTCCACGTCGACGCTGGCGAAGGCCGAGACCCGGGGCAGCTCTCCCACGTTGCCGGGCGCCACGTGGGCCAACAACGGCACGTTGAGCTCGAAGCCCTGCTGCACCGTGCCGTTCCGCCAGTCTCCCTCGTGGGGGAAGAGGGCGTAGGTGAAGACATGATGGCCCTCGTCGGCCTTCGGATCGGGGTCGATGGGAGACCGGAGCAGGGACAGGCGCAGGAGGTTACCCTTCACGTCGTAGCCGTACTTGCAGTCGTTGAGCAGGCTGACGCCGTAGTCGCCCTCCGACAGGTCGGCCCAGCGGAGCGCCGGCACCTCGAAGCGGGCGGCGTCGAAGGGGGTGTTCTTGTGGGTGGGCCGGTCGATGGAGGCGTACTGGATTTCGTAGGCGGCCTGGCTCGCTCGCACGTCCACCGGGAAGGCCACCTTCATCAATACGTTCTTCTCCTGCCAGTCCACCTCGGTCACGAAATCGATGCGGGGCGAATTGGCGTAGAGCACGATGTCCTGGGTGATGGTGCTCTTCTCGGTCTTGCGCACCATCCGCACCGAGGCCCGCACCGGTCCCGTCTCGATGACCTCCACGGGCTCCGCGAGCTCGGCTTCCCAGGCCACGGCTTCGAAATTGTGGTCGATGTCCCACGCGTCGTGCAGGAAGGGACGGTCGTCGAAGAGCTGAAGCACGTTGGCGCGGGCGCCCTTGGGCAGCACCTCCCGCTCCGCCGTCTTGTCGTAGATGCTGGTGATGTAGCCCTTGCGGTCGAACCGGATCCGGAGGAAGGCATTTTCGAGGGCGCGGTCGCTGGCCTTGAGGATCCCGCTGGCCTCGGCGAAGTGGTCGCCCGGCACCACTTGGTACACGGCGTAGCCCAGCGGCGGCACGGCGTAGGCCTCGAACACGATCTCGTTCTCGCCCACCTGCTGGCAGGGCACGGGCTGGCCCTCGGAATCCTCCACGCTGAAGGCCCCGTCGGGCAGCTCCACCTTCACCCGCACCAAATCGCTCCGCACCCACGGCAGGGTGTTGACCACCACGACGGGCGTTCCGGGTCCCGCCGTGTCGATCCGATCGGCCAGGTACTCGAGGGCGCGGTCGCGCACGCCGGCGATGATTTCCTGCGCCTCGGCGTAGTCGCGGTCCGCCACCTCGTAGACCTCGGTGATGGACGACCCCGGCAGGATGTCGTGGAACTGGTTTGTCAGCACGATCTTCCAGGCCTTCGCCAGTTCCTCCTGCTCATAGGCCCCGCCGTTCAGCAAGGCGAGGCTGGCGAGAAACTCGGCGTCCCGCAGCATGACCTCGCACTTGCGGTTGTTGCGCTTGGTGCGGGCCTGCGACGTCTGGCAACCGCGGTGCAGCTCGAGGTACAGCTCGCCGTTCCACACCGGCAGGTCTTCAAACCGGACCTGAGACTCCATGGTTTCGATGGAAGCGTCGATCCGCCCGAAATCGCACCGCGGCACGCCCACGATGTTCTTGAGCCGCTTGCCGTACTCGAGCATCTCCGGCGTGGGACCGCCCCCGCCGTCGCCCCAGCCGAAGGAGAAGGGGAGCTCGTCCACCTTGTCCTTCTCATGGAAGAGGTTCCAGTGTTCGACCAGGTTCTTGGGTAGGGGATTGCCGTTGTAGTTCAACGGAGGCATGACGCCCCAGACGCGGGAGCCGTCGGCGCCCTCCCACTGGAACAGGCTGTACGGGAACTGGGTGAAGGTGCTCCACGAGATCTTGGTGGTGACGAAGGTGTCCACCTGGGCCTTCTTCAGGATCTGGGGGAGGGACCAGTTGAACCCGAAGGCGTCGGGCAGCCACGCGATGCGCGAGTGGAAGCCGAACTCCTCCCGGAAGAAGCGATTGCCGTAGAGGAGCTGGCGCACCAGCGATTCGCCCGACGGCACGTTGCAGTCCGGCTCGACCCACATGGCGCCGCAGGGCTCCCACCGTCCTTCCTTCGCCCGCTTCTTGATTCCTTCGTAGATCTCGGGGAAGTTGCGCCGGGTGAAGTCGTAGAGCGCGGGCTGGCTGGCCGAGAAATGGTATTCCGGATAGCGCTGCATCAACGCCAGCACCGTCGAGAAGGTGCGGCCCACCTTGCGGCGCGTCTCCCGCAGGGGCCACAGCCAGGCCGTGTCGATGTGGGAATGGCCGGCCAGCGTGATGTGGCCCATGCCGTAGCTCGCCTCGAATTCCTTGAGGCCGCGGCGCAACTGCTTCTGGGCCCGGAGCAACGACACGAAATAGGGGGGCGTGCCGGCCCGCTGCAGGTCGACGGCGAAGACCGCGTCGGACAGGAGCTTCATCAGGCGCAGGCGCGGCGCGTAGTTCTCCGGCAACATCTCCACCACTTCGTAGAGCACTTGGCCGTCCCAGTAAAAATCCCAGGCGGCGGGGTTCATCACGGCGATGTCGGCGTACTCGAAATGGTGGTACTCGTCGAACCGGGCGCTCGCGATGGCCTCCAGGGCGATCTCAAACTCCTGGCCCGGCTCCGCGGCATCGGCAAGGAAGATGATGTCGTGGTGCTCGTCCACGCCCTGGGCGGGGCGGCCGTCCACGTAGGCCAGCGCCTCCCCCCGGGGCCGCAGCAGCGCCACCACCCGCTCACCGGCCATGGAGTCCGGCACGATCGTCCGCAGGCGAAACCACGTCGCCTGGTCGAGTCCGCCCCAGCGGTCGCCCACGCGGAAACGCTTCCACCCCGAGTCGGGCATGCGCTCGGGCTCGCGCCCGACCCCCGTGACCGTGTACTCGAAGTCACCGATGGGTTGGCGCGGCCGGAAAACGGTCTCGCGGATCTCGGCAAGGCGCCGGTGGATCTGCAGCAATTCGATCCGACGTTCGGGATCAAGGCTCGGCATGGTGTCGTATCCTCAAGAACTCAATGCGACGGACGCGCCCATCGCGCGGCCAAAGCGTCGAATTATAGCCCTTGGGGTCAAACGAAAAAAGGGGGCCTCCGGCGGGACGAAGGTTACGGTGCGGACGGCCGTCTCCGGTCGCAGATGCCCCGGTGCGACGCAGCCCGGGGAGGGTGCGAAGCAGGTCGCGACACCCACCGGACAGGAGGCGCAGGGACGACGCAAGAAAAACGCATAGAGCGCGCGTCCGCCGGCGAGCGATCGCTTGTGCGGACGCCACCCTGCAGGATGGCTTCTCGATCCGGAGTGCTACCTAAATATCGGAATTGCCAATGGGTGGCGGTAAGCAACCCCCCTGGGGGCCTGAATTGCTGCGATAATGGTAAACACCAACCACACCAAGGGAAAGACGATCCGCACGATAGGAAAGATACTATATCCAAACCCCATGCACATCAGAAGAGCGAGCAACAACACCACAATCGAACCGGTGATCTGGAAACTAAGGCAAGTCTTGGCTTGGTCAGCGACAAAGGGGTGCTGTTTTCTCTTGATCATCCAAATGACGACGGGCGCGATATAGTTACCGAGGAGGACCACGACGGCTGACAGCGTGCTTAAGTGAACGAGCATGCCCCAGGTACAGGAGTCTTCGTCCGGTACCGGCATACCCATACTGCGAGCGGGAAACAGCAGTCTCGTGGTCATAACGGCTTCCTCCCCAAGCCTGAAAACGGTGAACAAGTACCGTACCGGGCCCCTGCCTCAGCCCAACAGCAGTGTCCTCTATCGTCCTGGTGCGTGTCAAATATTGGGTCCGACGATCCGTCTCCGGAAAGGAAGCCGCTCGAGGACGCCGGCTGTCTGAGGAAATTCCTCGAAGGGGATACATACATACCCATTCGAGCCAACCGTTCGACGCGACCGTTCAGAGATCGACATCCGCCCCCGCTCGTCGTAGGACTACGATGGCTGCGCTGGACGAGGCCGTGAGGTTGCCCCCACCCGTCATTGCGAGCCCCCAAGC
>CAYVOE010000129.1:10194-11655 GCA_964452795.1 uncultured Nitrospiraceae bacterium | reverse complement strand
CGACGCCGCCGACGAGCTTGGCCAGGCGCTCCTGGAGCTTCTCGCGGTCGTAGTCCGACGTGGTCTCCTCGATCTGGCGCCGCAGGGTCTCGCAACGGGCGCGGACTTCCTTCTCATCGCCGCCGCCTTCGATGATGGTGGTGTGGTCCTTGGTGATTTCGACGCGCTTGGCGCGGCCCAGCATGGCCATGTCGACAGTCTCGAGCTTGATGCCCAGGTCTTCGGAGATGAAAGTGCCGCCGGTGAGGATGGAGATGTCGCGCAGGATCTCCTTGCGCCGATCGCCGAAGGCCGGGGCCTTGACCGCCGCGACCTTCAGGATGCCGCGCAACCGGTTCACCACGAGCGTGGCGAGGGCCTCGCCCTCCACGTCCTCGGCAATGATGAGGAGGGGTGAACCGCTCTGGGCGATGGACTGAAGCGTCGGGATAATGTCCTGGATGGAACCGATTTTCTTTTCGTAGCACAGGATGTAGGGGTCCTCCAGAACCGCGGTCATCTGCTCCGGGTTGGTCACGAAATAAGGCGACAGATAGCCCCGGTCGAAGCGCATGCCCTGGACCACCTCGAGCTCGGTCGTCAAACCCTTGCCTTCTTCGATGGTGATCACGCCGTCCTGGCCCACTTCCTCGATGGCGCGGGCGATGATGTCGCCGATCTCGGTGTCGCCGTTGGCCGAGATGGTCGCCACCTGCTTGACTTCGTCGTTGCTCTTGACCCGTTTAGCCATGCCCTGGATGGCGTCGAGGGCCACCTCGAGGGCCTTGTCCATCCCCCGCTTCAGGTGCATGGGGTTGGCGCCGGCCGTCACCATCCGCATGCCCTGATGGATCATGTCCTGGGCCAGGACGGTGGCGGTGGTGGTGCCGTCGCCGGCGATGTCCTGGGTCTTGCTCGCCGCCTCGCGAACCATGCGGGCGCCCATGTTCTCGTAGGGATCGGGCAGCTCCACTTCCTTGGCCACGGTCACGCCGTCCTTGGTGATGTTGGGCGCGCCGAAGGGACGCGACAGCACCACGTTGCGGCCCTTGGGCCCGAGGGTGGCCTTCACCGCATCGGCGAGGACATCCGCTCCACGAATGAGGGCTTGGCGCGCGTTCTCGTCGAACGCCAGCATTTTGGACATGGTTCCATTCTCCTTCGTCGTTGCCGTTGTATTTTTCGATACCGCTTGAGTTTGCGGAACGCGCACGATAGGGTCGGCGACCTGTTAGCACTCAAACGAGAGGAGTGCTAACAGCCGCGAATGGTATCACATCCCTTATCGCCTGTCAAGGGTATTGCCCCCTCCCGTCCGTCCCCGGATTTGTGCGTTAAGCGGGTGTGCGGAAAAATCCATGAGGCGTGGAACAACCCGACCCGGCCGGTGCGCTGACCGACCGGGTCGGGGTCTGACCGGGGTGGTTCGAGAGGCGCCGGCGCGGGTCAGGCCGGGTCGTCGGCCGCTTTGTCCTTCTTGAG
>CAYVOE010000129.1:0-10184 GCA_964452795.1 uncultured Nitrospiraceae bacterium | reverse complement strand
GGCTTCTTTGAGGTCGGCGGACGTCACTTCGCCTTCCCACTTCTTGACGACCTTGCCGTCTGCGTCGTAGACGACGGTGACCGGGAGGGCTCCGACGATCTCGGTCTTGAGGGCCTTGGATACGTCGTCGGGGTCGCCGCTGCGCAGGATGCGGACGGGGAACGGCACCTTGTGCTTCTCGACGAACTTGGACATGGTGTCGTCTTCCGCGACGGACGGGTCGTCCAGCGAGACGCTGAGGAAAGCCGCCTTTCCCTTATATTCGCGATAGAATTTCGCGAGTTCCGGCGTCTCTTTGACACACGGCGGACACCACGTGGCCCAGAGATTGACCACGGCGGGCTTGCCGCGGGCGGTCTCGAGGGTGTCTTGAAGCTCCTCGACGGAGACGACGGACACGGGGGCCGGCTTATCCTTCTTGGGCGCCTCCTCGGCGGAAGGGGCCCCGGACAAGGCGGCCCAGACGACCGCGCCGACGGCCACAGGAAAGATCCGCCCGAACCGAGCGAAAGGGGTCTGGGGTTTCGGGGATTTGCCCATGACGACCTACTTTACGCGCCGGATGCCGCAGCCCCACTGCCGCTTCTCGGGGACGGACACGGGCTTGTCGGCGAGGATCTCGTCGAGGGCCATGCGGACGTAGTTTTCGCTGCCGACTTCGGCTTCGCGGCGCCGGTTGTCGAAGGCGCCGTGGTAGGCGAGCTTGCCTTCTTTATCAACAATGAACACTTCCGGGGTGTTCTGGGCGTTGAGGGCGTCGGCGTACTTGTTGCCCACGTCTTTGAGAATGGTGTAGGTGACGTTCTTCTCCTTGGCGTAATTGCGGATGTCTTCCACTTTGTTCACGGCGTCGGAATCGATGCCGTAGAAGACGACGCCCTTGGCCTCGTACTCCTTGGCGACCTCGTTCATCTGGGGCTGGGCGCCCTGGATCCACGGGCAGTGCTGCGACACGAAGATGAGGACCACGGGCTTGCCTTCGTGCTCGGAAAGGCTGTGCTCGTTTCCGTCCAGATCCTTCAACTCGAAGTTCGGAACCGCGCTGCCGACCTTGACGCCTTTTGAAGCGGACGCTTCTTCGGCCCATGCCACGCCGACGGCGGCCATCGCCGCAATGCCGGCCACGGTCGCCGCGCTCAGGGCCCATACGATTGTCTTGCGCATAGGATTCTCCTTGCTTCGTTCAGAGGGGATTGGATGAGCGGGAGCGGCCCTCACCGGACCGACCCGCAAAGGGATTCACCTGGCAGACAAAATCAATGCAACCGAACGGCCCTAGGGTATGATCGCCGCGTGGACGGTGTCAAGACGGGTCCGCCGGATGGGACGTCTCATGCCTCTGCTCTTGGCGCCGGCCCGGGGAGAGCTTTTCGCACGTGTGAGAAGCGCGTTGCGGAGCTTGAGCGGTTCCCCCGGTTTCGCTTGATTCATCCACTGGCATTTGTTGCTCAAGTCTGCTACTCTGACTGCCGTTGAATAGGCCGGGCGAGGGCGCCCCCGGGAACGGGAAGCGAGAGGCCGAACCGTCCGTGCCGTTCTGCCCTGTCCTTGTCCGTGCGTCGTGCGAAAACTGCTTGATATTCGAGTATCGCGGCGGATATTCTTGACACCGCAGCCCGTTTCGAGTAACCTTCGCAGCCGGATGCTGTCTCGGTCGAACTCCGAACACGGGAACGGTAAGCCTGCGGGACGCGTCGGGCCGGCGCCTGCGAAGGCTACAGTTTCGCTGGGCGACCCCACGCTCGCGTCGTAATCCCGGGGAAAAGGGAAGGAGAGCGGAGCGCGTGGCTATACGTTCGGGACCTGTGGCAAGCGCCGGGACGGGGCGGAATCCCGGCTTCACCCTCCTGGAGATCCTCGTCGCCCTCGGGGTCCTCAGCATCGCCTCGATGATCCTCATCTCCCTCTACACGTCGAGCCTGGCCTTTGCCCAATCGAGCCGAAGCCACAAGGCCGCGGCGGGCATTGCGGAAGAGCAGCTCTATCGTTTGAAGGACACGCCGGAGGATTTCGTATGGCCCCTGGCGGAAATGACGCCCGGAGAGCCGGCGGAGCTGACGCTGCGGGACAAAGAGGCAGGGCCCTATCCGGCGGAAGAACCGCGCACCCTGGCATTGAACCCGTCGGCGGCGCGAAGAGAGGCGAATTTCTACGGCAAGTTCAGTTGGCGGGCCTATGCGGTGCTGCCTTCGGAAGACGCGCCGTATGTCAACGTGGTGGTGACGGTGGGCTGGGAACCGACGGACGACGCCGCCCGTGGCCCGCAGTCGGTCACCCTGACGTCGGCCGTGCCCCGCGCCCGGGTGGAGGGATTGTCGTGAGACGCAGACGCGCCGACAGCGGCTACTCGTTGATCGAGATGGTGGTGGTCCTGGGGCTCATCGGCGTGGTGACGACGCTGGGCACGGTGCTGTTCCATCGCATGAGCGATGCCTGGCGGGGGACGCGGGTCCGAAGCGAACTGGACGCGCGCGCCCACAACGTCTTCGCCCAGATGCGCGACGACTTGGGAAGCGCCCTGCCGTCGCACCTCGTCAAGCAGCCCTTCCGCGGCACGGATCGGGCGGTCCAGTTGAACGAGCGGTTCTATCAAATCCCCCTGGAAGACGATGAACTGAGCTTTCCGTCGCGGGAGCGCAACGCCGAGGGCGATTGGACGAGCGGCACCACGACCTACTACGTCAAGCGCGAGTCGGGCCGGGACGAATTGCGCCGGATCCGGCTGGACTATGCCGGGATGCAGATGCCGGCGGTGACGGTGGCGGAGGGCGTGGTGCGGTTCAACGTCGAGTACGGGGCCCAAGACGGGACGTGGACGGAGAGTTGGGAAGGGCCGGAGCCGCCCCGGGCGCTCCGGATCAGCCTGACCCTGCTGGATCCGGACTTCGGCGACCAGATCACGCGCCAAGCGGTCCTGCCCGTTCGGGTGAACTGAGGAAAACCACCGGGACCGAAGGGTCCCGCCAGGGATAACGCCATGAACCGACGCCCCGATATGTCTCGAGCTCAAACCGGCGCGGCGCTCATCGCCTCGCTGGGTGTGCTGCTGGTTTTTTCCCTCATGGGCGCCGCCTACGTGGGATACATGGTCATCGAGTGGGATGCGGCCCAGGCGGAGCTTTCCACGATGCGGGCGCGCCAGACCGCCGAGGCGGGGGTCCAGGCGGCCATCGCCACCGTGGAGCGCGCCCTGCGGGAAAACCTCGACGTGCCTGCGTACGTGGGCGACTTGGAGTCGGGTTTGACCGTGCCGCTGTACACGTGGGACGGCGCGAGCCTCGTGGCCGAGGATGGCCTCACCGGGGTGGCCCGCGTCCGCATCGCCGACGAATGCCGGCGGATTAACGTTAATTTTGTCCCCACGCCGGTTCTGTCGGCCATTCTGGGGATCGATCTCGACGCGGCTCGGGCCATCCGTGAACGGCTGCCCCGGATCCCCGGGGACGACGCGGGGTCTTCCGACGGCAGCGCCCGTTGGCTGGCCACCGTGGACGAGCTGGAGACGCGGGGGCTGGTCGAGCCCGGCGTGCTGGACGAGGCCCGGAAGGAGTTCCTGACGGTATACAGCGTGACGGACCCGGAACACGCGGCGGGGTTCATCAACGTGAACACGGCGGAGCCGGAGGTGCTGGCGGCGGTCCTGGGCTTGGATCTCGAGCAGGCGGCCGCGGTACGGGCGGCGGCGCTCGAGACGCCCTTCGCCACGGCGGAACAGTTGGCGGCGGCGGCCGGCAAAGAGCCGTCGGCCTTCAACGTAAAGCCGTCGCCGGAGGCCCCGGGAGCCCTTCCCGGGGAGCTGGGCTTCACGACGCGGTGCTTCCGCATCGTAAGCGAAGGGGTGATTGAGGAGGACGGCCAGACCCTGCGGGGCGGAATACGCATTGAGGCGGTGGTCTTTTTCGACGAGGCCGGCCGAGCGCGGGTGCAGTACTGGAACGAGACACGGGGAGTCCGCGCGCCTGACGGGACGGCGCCGGCCGAAGGCGCGGCATCGGCCGCCTGACCCAGACGAGACGGGATCTCGGTATCCCCCACGGGTTGCCGACAGGAGATGGAGGAAGCGATACCATGGCCACCACAGGCGACAAGCAGTCGACCCAGATGAAGCGCGTCCGGCGACCCGCAAAGAAATCCGTCGCGCGGAACGTGATTGTGCCCTCACCCGAGACCCTGGTGCCGGAAGAGGGAGGAACGGGGACGGTCACGGCATCGACGCGGCGCCCTTCGCCGGTCCTGTTCGGTTCCGTGTCGCGGCGCAAGGTGAACGCCTTCCTGCGCCAGTTGATCATGCTGCTCGAGGCGGGCACGCCCATATTGAAGTCGCTGCGGACCCTCGAGGCCCGGAGCAGCGGCAGCCTCAAGGTCCTCATCGCCGACATCACCAATCACGTCGAGGAAGGGAACCCCTTGTGGCAGGCCCTGGACCGGCACCCCAAGGAGTTCAGCACCGTCGACGTCAACCTCATCAAGGCGAGCGAGGCCAGCGGTAACCTGGTGCCGGTGCTCCAGCGCCTGGTGGCCTACCGGGAACGGCGGGAGCTGCTCCGGAAGCGGGTCCAGGGGGCGATGCTCTACCCCATCATCCTGCTCATCGCCGTTGCGGGCGTGTTCGCCCTGATCACGGGCTTCGTGATTCCCCAGTTCAAAGAGATGTTCGACAAGCTCGGCCAGGAGCTGCCGGGGTACACGGTGGCGGTGCTGGCCTTCGCGGACTTTATCGCGAAGTTCTGGCTGATCTTCGTGCTGGTGGTGGTGGCCCTGGTCGTGATCTACTACGCCGTGTCGTGGAAGAGCCGGCGCTGGCGCATGCGGTTTGATCGGATGAAGCTGAAGATCCCCGTGGTGGGGCCGATCCTGAAGCGGCTGGCCATCGTGGAGATGACCCGTTCGATGGCGCTGCTGCTCAAGAGCGGCGTCAGCATGATGGCGACCCTGGACCTCACGCGCAACACCATCCACAACCAGGCGGTGGCCCACGTGGTGCAGAACATCCGCGATTCGGTGGAGCGGGGCGAAGGCATCGAGCCGCCCCTGCGCGACGAGCCGGGTCTTGTTCCGCCGGTGGTGACGGACATGCTGGTGACCGGGGAGGAATCGGGTCAGATCGAGAAGATCAGCGAGCAGATCGCCGACACCTACCAGGAAGAAGTGAACATCCGCGTGGCCACCATCGGCGACGCGCTGGTGCCCATCGTCACGGTGTTCATCGGCCTGGTGGTCGGCGCGCTGGCGGTGGCCCTGTTCTGGCCCCTCATCACCATGGTGTCCAACATCGGCGCTTCGGGGCTCTAAGCGACTGAAAAGCATATCTCGGGGGCCGGCGGAACGAGTGTCCGTCGGCCCCTTTTTGAATGAAAGAGGCGTCCGCGGGCCCGGTAAAAGGGGCCCGCGGACGCCGTACAGCGGGAGGAGAAGGAGACTCTAGCCGTTACCGCGACAGCGGTCTGGTACCGACCTTCTGACGGATCCGCACGGGCACCGGGGCCGTAATTCCCCGCGCCGCTGCCAGAAGCATCAGAGCGGCCGCCAGCATCAACGCAATCTGCACGTAGGCCTCTCCTTTCTAGGTTTGTCGGGGCGGCCGGATCATGAGTCGGATCCGGCGGCGCCGACACCCCGTTCCTTAATGGAAACAACTGCCAAGGGAGACTTATTGCCGGTCTCCGCCTTTCGGAGGGATAGCCCCCTGCTTTCCCCTGTATTCGCGGCCGGGGGCGGGCGAAGTCGGACGGTTTACGCGGCGGAGAATGCCGGCCCTTCTGAGCAGTCGGCGCCGTAAAATCCGAAAAGGTTGCACAAGGGGCAAGAGAGGGGTTATGATATTCTACGTTTATGCGAAAGCTGAGAGCCGGAAGGTCACCGCGCCGGCACGCCAGTTGAAACGGGGTTTCGTTTGACACCTTTCGATGCGGCAGGCTTGTAGGCAGCGGTTCAGGTTCTTGGGGTTCTATATCAAATCGAACACAGCCTCTTTGAGGGCCTGCCGCATCTTATATGATTTTTCCCTTCGCTGTGCCCGGCCTTCGTGAACGTCCGGCCTCGTCCCGCCGGATTCGGAGCGCATCCCCCGTTGGAAGACCTTACCCACAAGAAGCCGAACCTGCGCGTGGCGACCGCCCGTGCCGAGGTGTCCCTCGGCCGCGACACGCTGGAGGCGCTGCAGGCGGCCCGCGAACCTTTCGGCCACGTGCTGGAAGGGGCCCGGGCGGCGGCCGTGCTGGCGGCGAAGAACACGTGGCAGATCGTCCCCTACTGCCACCCCCTGCCCCTTCTGGGGTGCGGTGTGGAGTTCGAATTCCACGACAGCCGCCTGGACATCCGCGTAACGACGCGGGCGGTGTACGTCGTGGGCGTGGAGATGGAGTGCCTCACGGGCGCGGCGGCGGCGGCGTTAAGCGTGTTTCACGGGGTGAACCGGCACGATCCGGCGGCGGACATTGCGGGGGTTCACCTCGAACGGTCGGAAGGTCGGGATTGACGTGCCTCGCCCATTCGAGGGCCTGGAAGGCGGCTACGGTTCAGAATTCGCATTCCGAGAGGGCCTTTGGGGGGCAAAATCCCCCGGATCGATACCAAAATGGAACGCTCGGCCGGTTCGGCGGCTTATGGGTCCATATCTACTATATCGCTTATCGACTCCATCTTGACGCGGCCGTTCGTTTCAGGCAGAGTGGTATCGCCGGTGCGATGGCGGCCGTGCCCAAAACCTCCGGCGCCCCCGGAGAGTCCAAGCACATTGACAGCCCCATTGGTAGGCGCTAATATAGCACCGTGTCTATGAAATGCGTCCAACGCCTTGGAAACGCTTATGTATCGTGCTAAAATAGGGCCGGTTTCCGCTTCCGGGAAGCCGTGCGGCCGCGGATGGGCCGCCGGAACCCGGCTGAACTTTGCCCGTAGGAAAAGGGCACATTCCGCAAAAGGGACTGAGAAATGGCAAACGACAACAATGGCTTGAATTTTTCCGTAAACCTCGACAGCCCGATCGCAGTGTACGTTCAGATCGAGAACCAGATACAGTTCGCCATCGCATCGGGCCGGCTGAAGCCGGGCGACACCCTGCCGTCGGTGCGCGAGATGTCTTCGATCCTGAATGTGAACCCGAACACGGTGACGAAGGCCTACCGGGACCTGGAGTTGCTCCAGTTGGTCCACACCCGCCGGGGCGTGGGCGTCACGGTCTCGGAGAAGGCGCCGAAGCTGACCCGCGACACCACCCGGGTGATGGTGCGCAACCATCTGAAGGACGCGGTGGCGGAGTGCGTGGCTTCGGGCCTGTCGGAAGACGAGATCACGAAGCTGGTGGAAGAGACGATGAAGGCGGGTACCCTGCCGTACGAGTCCAAGCGCAAACGCTAGCGTTCGCCTCGCGCGGCCGCCGGACTTCGGGTTGCGGCGGCCGCGCGGCGACGTTGATGGAAATACCGGGCCGTCGGGCGGTTCAGGCCGGTTCGGAAGGCGCCAGGCGCAGCCGGTACGCGCCGTTGTCGCGCTCGACGCGGCAACGGGCGCCCAGGGCTTCGCTGAGGGGCCCGTCGGCCAGGACTTCGTCTTTCGAGCCGATGGCGCAGACCCGGCCGGCTTTCAAGAGCAGGACGCGGTCGATCCAGGGGCCGATCTCCTCGATGTGGTGGGTGACGAAGACGATGCCGGGGGCCTCGGTCCGCCGGGCCAGTCCCCGAAGGTCTTCGAGGAACAGCCACCGCGCCAGGGGATCGAGGCCGACGCAGGGCTCGTCGAGGATGAGCAGGCGCGGACGGTTCACGAGGGCCCGGGCGATGAGCACGCGCTGGCGCTCTCCCTGGGAAAGGATGCCGTAGGGCCGGTCGGCCAGTTCTTCCGCCGAGACGAGGGCCAGGGCTGAGCGGGCGTGGCGTTCCTCGTCGGCGTCGAGATCGCGATAGAGGCCCAGGGAGGCATCGTATCCCGAGGCCACGACCCGCAGGGCGGTGTCCTGCGGGGGCACCCGCTCTTGCAGCGACGAGCTCACCCAACCGATGATGCGGCGCAACCGGGGCAGGTTACACTCGCCGAAACGGTGTCCCAGGACCTCTACCTTTCCTTCCGTAGGCCATTCGTAGCCGGTGACGATCTTGAGGAGCGTGGTCTTTCCGGAGCCGTTGGCGCCCAGGAGGGCCCAGTGCTGGCCCGGCTCGATGCGCCAGGACACGCCGGTCAAAATGTTGCGGCCGCTGCGGCGGAAATGGATGCCGTCGAGCGCGAGGATCGCGGAGGAAACGGCCTCCGCGGGTTCATGGGTTACGGGGACTTCCATCCTTCCCTCCCGATAAGGGGCACGAACAGGCAGTTCACGCCCTCTTCCAAGTGATAACCGGTCTCCGTGCGGGTCACGCGCACGAGGGTCTGGACCTCCTGGGTGCCCACGGGGCAAATCAGCCGGCCACCGAGGGCCAACTGGGACTTGAGGGTCTCGGGCACCTGGGGAGCGGCGGCGACGACCACGATGGCGTCGTAGGGCGCTCGCTGGGGACAACCCAGGGTGCCGTCGGAATAGATGACGGTGACGTTATGGTACCCGAGGGAGCGCAACCGGAACGCGGCGGTGTGGGCGAGGCGCTCGTCGCGCTCGACGGTGTCGACGTGGTCGGCCAATAACGAGAGCACCGCGGCGTGGTACCCGGACCCCGTGCCGATCTCGAGGACGCGATCCGTGGGCTCGAGGCGCAGCCACTCGGTCATGTGGGCCACCATGTAGGGCTGGGAGATGGTCTGGCCCCAGCCGATGTCGAGGGGCCGGTCGTCGTAGGCGGACTCGCGCATCTGGGGCGGGACGAAGGCGTGGCGGGGCACCTCGGCCATGGCCCGGAGCACGCGGGAGTCGGAGATGCCGCGGGCGGCGAGCTGGTGCTGCACCATGTAGCGGGCCATGGCGCGCCAGGATTCCGAGCCGGACTCGGGGCGGTGCCCCTCGTTCTTGTGATGTTCTTCGTCGCCGGACATGGCGTGCTATCGCCCCGTCAGGAGCATTCGCACCACCCAGACCAGCACCAGAGCGGCGATGGGACCGAAGTCGAAGGGTCCCATGACCGGCAGGATGTTGCGCAGACGATTGATCAGGGGGTCCGTGATGCGTGCGATGGGGCGCAGGCGGCCGAATTCGACCTCGAGCTCGAGCCATCCTCCGAGCCAGCGCAGGATGATCGCAATCTTGTAGAGGGTGAGCGCGGCGTAGAGGACGCGCGCGACCAGGTCGTGGGTCATCGGAACGGGTACTCCTCGATGCGGCTGTGTATGGGCCCCTGGGGCGTCAGACGGCTCGAAAAGAGCGTGACGCCGCCCGCGAGAAACGGTTCGATATCGAAATCGCCTTCCGCCTCGATGGGCGCCGCCAGGGCGGCCCCGGCGGCGGGATCCTTGATGCGGGCCACGGTCAAATGGGGACGGAAGGCCTTCCGTTCCGGGTCGAGCCCCGCGGCCTGAGCCGCCCGTTCGGCGACGGCCTGGGCCGCCGCGAGGGCTTCGGAAAGCTCGACGCCCGCCCACACCACGTTCGGCCTCCGCAGGTTGGGAAAGGCCCCCACTCCCTTTATGTGTAAAGGAAACGCCGCGGCATCGGCGTACCCTTCCCGAAGGGCGGCGCGTATCCAGTCCGCGACGGCGTCGTCGATGTCGCCCAGGAACCGCAGGGTCAGGTGCAGGGCCTCCGGTTTGACCCAGGAGGCGCGTACCCCGGTCGGCCGCAGGCGGTCCACGAGGCCGGCAAGCGCCCGTTTGGCGGTCTCGGGCAGTTCGATGGCGATAAAGGCTCTCACGGGTTCTCCGAGTCTGGGCAGGGGGCGGAACGGCGATTCGCCCGTAGCCCCAAGTCCGCGACGGGCGACCGTTCCTTGGGTTATCGTTCGTGGGACCCGTTGCCCGCCCAGCATTTGCTCATTTTGGCCCGTTTGGGCGCCCTTTTTCCAAATCTCCCCGATTGATTCCGGGGAGGGGATGCATACGCAGCGCATCAGGCCGGCTGTTAGACGCGACCGTTCCGGGATCGGCATCCCTGCCTCGCCACAGGACTGGGAGGCCTGCGCTGGATGGGTCCGTGTGCGATGGCCTCCCCGGCTGTCGCCGACGAGGACTGCGCTGGACGGGGCTCGTGTGCGATGGCTTCTGCGCGTAGGACTTCGAGGACTGCGCACAACGAGGTCCTCGCGATGACACAGACCCGTCATTGC
>CAYVOE010000128.1:0-11670 GCA_964452795.1 uncultured Nitrospiraceae bacterium | reverse complement strand
GGTCGCCGCGGGCGGATTGGCCTGACCCATGCCGCCCAGCAATGCCGCCGCATTGGTCGCCACGATGGTGAAGATTCCCCGCATCCAGTGGACGGTCTGCGCGGCGGACTTGAGTCCCGCCGGAGGCTGCTCGATGCCCAGCGGAGCCAGGGGAGCCGTGCCGATGTTGATGTCCTCCTGCGGATCCGTATCCTTCACGAGATCGAAGACGAAGCCCGTGTATCCGTAGCAGCTATCGATGGCCCGTGCGCAGGAACCGCCGTGGTTGCACTTGTTGCCCGCCACGGTCGTGGGGGTGCCCGAGGTGGGATAGCTCACGCCGCCCCGGCCCAGCAGCGACTGGCCCGTGTCGCGGTCGGTGAACTTGTCCGCCGATGCCCCCGCCCGGGTGGCCGACGGACACAGGATGATGTTTCCGTCCGTGAGGTACTCGGGGAAGATATCGTAGGTGTTGGGTCCGAACTCGAAGGTAAGGGTGTAAGAAACCGGAGGAAAGGTCACGCGATTGGCCCGAAAGGCGATGGGCGGGAACAGGCCCTTGTTCTCTCCCGAGAACATCTTGTAAATGATACCGAACTGCTTGAGGTTGTTCTGACACGACGCGCGGTTGGCGGCCTCCCGGGCCCGGGCCAGGGCAGGGAGCAGGATCGCCGCGAGGATCCCGATGATGGCGATCACCACCAGCAGCTCGATTAAGGTGAAGCCGCACTTCCGAACTGGATTTCCCATAAGAGCGCTCCTTGCCGGGTCGAAGCGATCGCCCGACGTATCAAGGAATCGGACATGAGAAACGGGACCAGAAACCGGAACCACGACAACGGCCGAGCCCGCCCGCGGAGGCTCCCCTGTGCCCGAGGAGCGCCGCGTGCGTCAACGTTGTAGTAAATCACGCTACCACAACCCGGGGAAAACGTCAATCGTCTCTTTTCCTTGCTTTGCCAAACAAGGCCGGATCCTCTAGACTGGTAGGGAGCGACAACGAGGAAAACCGCAAGGTAGGTCGGGCCAAACAGCGATGAGCATCACGAAAAAGAGCGGAAGTTGGACCATCTGCGATATCGCCCGCATGACGGGCGTGTCGCCCAAGACCGTGAGCCGCGTGGTGAACAACGAGGCCGGTGTGGGACCCGAGACGCGAGCCCGCGTGGCCCGCATCATCGCCGAGGTGGGGTATCAGCCCCATACGGGGGCCCGCAGCATGCGCAGCAGCAAGCGCGACTGCATCGGCCTGGTCATCGCGGCGCCCGTGGACGAGGTGCCCCTCAGCCGCACCTCGGTGACATGGGTCCTCGGCGTCCTCTACAACACCTTCGGCACCAAGGGCAACTTCATCTGCGTCGATCCCAGCCCGCAGCGGGTGGGGCCCCGCATCGCCTACGGCCAGGGCCTCTGGCAGCAGCGCTACAGCGCCTGCGTAATTTGCGGCCCCCTCTCCATTTACGACGACGTGGCGCCCCGCATCCACGCTTCCGGCCACCCCTATGTGGCCTTCGGCCGCCTCGACAGTCTGCCGGAACTGAGCTCGGCGACGGTGGACTACGAGCTGGGGGCGTACCAGAGCACGCGTTACCTCCTCGAACGGGGCCACCGGGGCGTGGCGCTCATCATGGCCCTTGATAACTACCACCCGGGGGTGGAACGCCGCCGCGGATATCGCCGCGCCCTCGAGGAGTTCGGTCTGCCTTACGTGAACGACCGTGTACGGCCCGTGGCCTTCCAGACGGGCGAGGTCACCGACGCCATGCACCGCGTCCTGCTCGATCCCGAGGTCACGGCCATCGTCGATTGCAGCGCCACGGAGGACGGGCCCAGCCTGATGGAAGGGGCCCGCCGAGCCGGACGGGCCCCCGGTCGAGACTTCGAAATCGTGTGCTGGACCTATTCCGATCGCGCCCAAGTCCTGGCCGAGGCCTGCGCGCACGTGTGGATCCCCGTGCGGGAGGCCGCTTCGGAGGGGCTCAAGGACTTCGCCCGGTGGTATATGGGCGAGCGGGAGGAGCCGGTCCACGTGCTCTACCGCCCCATCCTTCACGAGGGCCCGCAGGCCGCCGATCCCGAGAAGCTGGATCCCCTCTTCGACGGGTGGCGATAGGTCGGCCGGACCGTTACCGCCCTATGCCGATCACGTGGTCGGCTGCTGCTTTTCCAACAGGTCCACGCCGAGGAACCGTTCCACGGCTTCCAGGACATTGATAAGCTGCAGGATGATGTCGAGGATCGCTTCGATGTTATAGGCTTGCACCGGCCGCTTTCGGGTCAGGCTGCGCACGTGCATGGTTTCCCTCCCTTGTGCTGAATCCGCTTCTTCCCGGTCTTGAATCGGGCGCCGTATCGGCGCAGACGGGCCGATTATAAACACAAAGGGGGGGCCGGCTCACAGTCGCACGAACAGCGCCGCCGAATAGCCTTCCATCCGGTACGTCGTTTCTCCCTGCGCCTCGATCTCGCAGTCGGCGATACAGTCCCGCCACCGCCCTCCGTGGGGCAGAGGCACGGGGACTTCCTGGGCGTCGCCCCGGAAATTGGCGACCGCCATGAGGTCGTCGCCCTCTTCGTTCCAGCGGTGAATGGCGATGACCTTCCGCTCGTTGTCGACCCTCGAGATCTCGTAGTTGTCCGTGCGCAGGCCGGGGTGGTCTCGCCGGAGGCGGAGGGCCCGGCGGTAGCCGTCGGCGAGGGCGCGGCCGAGGTCGGTCTCGAGCGCCTCCCAGTGCAACGGGTTGCGGTCCAGCTTCTTCTCCGTGTCCTCGCCCCATTCTCCACCCATGTATATCTGGGGCTCGCCGGGCATGGCCATGAGGAACGCGATGCCGAGGAGGGCCTTCCGCAGGGCCACGTCTTCCGGATAACCGGCCCCGCGCAATTCGTGCATCAGCCGTTGCTCGTCGTGGCTTTCCAGGTAGTTCACCATCTGTGTCGCCCGTTCGTAGCCGAAGGCGCCCGCATCCATCATGTGCGCCACGGTATCCAGGTCGTTCCAGTTCATGCCGTCGATTTCGGTCTCGAGGAGCAGGGCCTTCAGTCCCCGGCTCGACATGCCGTGCCAGCTCCCGTTCAAGTCGGTGGCGTTGATGTTCTCCGGCACCTCCGGTAAGTGCTCGCCGATGAGGTAGGCGTCGGGCAGGAATTCCCGCGCCTTGCACACCAGGAACGACGCGCCCTTGCCGCCCTCGACGCCGATGTTCTTGATGTAGTCGTAGCGGAAGCCGTCGCCGCGGAACTCGCGCAGCCAATAGCCCTCCACGTCTCGAGAGAAGGCCTGCGTGGGCGGCTTGCGATGGTCGAAGGTGGGGAACCCGAACTCGTGTTTTCCTCCGATGCCTTCCGGGCCATACCAGGGGCTTTCCGAGGGGAGGTAGAGCTGAGACAGGGGGCATTCTCCGGAACTGTGGGCGAGCACCAGATCGAAGAGCACCGCGATGCCGCGGCCGTGGGCCTCGTCCACCAGCTCCTTCAATTCGTCGCCGGACCCGTATTCCTGCTTCACGGCGAAGTAGAAGGCCGGCTGGTATCCCCAGTGATCGCCCTGAACCCCCTGGGTCACGGGCATCAACTGTATGGCATTGATCCCCAGATCCGCAATGTGATCAAGCCGATCAATGACGCCGCGGAACGTGCCTTCCGGGCTGAAATCGCCCACCAGCAGCTCGTAGAGGATGAGGTCGTTGAAAGTCGGGCGCGCCCAGTCTTCGCGGCGCCACCGGTACGGCTTTCGGCCCGTCTCGACCAGGGCGTGGGGAGGTCCGTCGTCCTGCCATTCAATCGCCCGGGCGTAGGGGTCGCAGATCGTGAGGTCGTCGACGGCGAACTGGTACCGGACAGTGCCGGCGTCCAGTTCCTTCTCGACGGACCACAGGCCGTCTGCGATCGTTTCCAGCGGGTCCGCGTCGCGGTTCCAGTCGTTGAAGTCGCCGATGAGGCTGACGCGGCCTTTGTTGGGCGCGTAGAGGGTAAAGGAGGTCCGTCCCTGGCCGGAGTCCTGAGCGCCCGGCCAGGGGAGGGAAGTGTTCGATATAGACATGGGAGGGAGTTCCATAGCCGCACAGGTCGGGCGGCGGGTTGGGAGAGGGAGGTGAATGTGGGAATGGCGGACCGATCGGCCGCGCCGCGGCGGGCCCCTCGCTTGCTATCGCGAAAGGGTAACGCTAAACTACTTCGATTATGGGAAAAGACAGCGTTCGATTCAAATGCCACCATTGCGGTCATTGTTGTACCGAGGTTGTTTGCCTTCCAACCCCCTGGGACGTCATCCGAATTGTGCGCGAGACCGGCGCCAAACCTTCCGAATTCCTCGAGTTCATCACCCCCGATGACATCACCGGCGTAAGCCCCAGCGACCCCACCTGGCTCAAGTGCAACGGTCAACGCTACCTCATGGCCCTGCGCCGCGGCCTGGACGGATGCCACTTCCTCGACAAGAAGACCCGCCACTGCTCGATCTATGCCAGCCGCCCCATCCTCTGCCGCCTTTACCCCTTCAAGCTCCAGGAGACCCGGGACGGCGCTTTCCGCGGATTCACCCTCCACTCCGACGTCGGCTGCCCCAGGTTCCGTGACGGCGTCGTCGACACCCACGCCCTCTACCAGCTCTATCTGGAAGACGACAAGCACCAGCAGGACTATCAGGACCTCGTCCGCGTCTTCAACGCCCGCCGCGACAAAGACAAGAAGCCCGAAGACTTCGTCAAGATGTTCATCGTCGAGGCCGTCCCGCAAGCCGTCCGGTGCTGATTCCGCGCGCGGGGGACGCCGAGGTTGGTCGTGGAGTCTGGAAACCCGGTTGAACGGACTCCTTACCCGGGCCGAGGCTTCTGCTATACTACGCCCTGTTTGAACCGGGGGCGCGCGGGGCGCCCCGCAGCGAAGGGTAACCCGGCGCGGCAGGACCGGGGAAGGAGTGTGGCGTGACGGAGGAGAGGCCGGAAGCACAGCCGGACGAACCGGAAACGGAGGCGCCGGAGATCGAGGGCGGGGAAGAGGCTCCCGGTGAAGCGGAACTGGAACGGCGCCTGGCCGAACCCATTCTGAAAGGGCACGAGGGCCTCGATACGGCACAGGTCTGGATCGGCGCGTTTATTGTCGTAATTGCCGGCATCGTCGCCTATTCCAATGCTTTCAACTTGCCCATCCACTTTGAAGACCGAGCGTTCTTCGAAGAGAGCGGCGGTGTGCCCCGACTGGTCGCCCTCGGTGCGGCCCTCGAGGCGCGCCCGGCCGAGCCCCTGGCGGTGGCGGCCATGGCCGTGAACCGGTGGCTCGGCGAGTCGCCTCGGGCCTTCCACGGCGTCAACATCGCGCTGCACCTCGCCGGCGCCGTGCTCGTTTACCTGCTGTGTCGCCGCCTGTTGGGTTCCGGCGCGCCCGTTCCCGCGGCGATGCTGGCGGGCCTGCTGTTTGCGCTGCACCCGATAAACGGGGACGCGGTGAATTACATCATCGGCCGAGGCCTGCTGCTGGGCCTCGTGTTTGCTGTCCTGTCCGTGCTGCTGTTCCTGCGCGCCACGGACACGGAACGTGTCGAACCGGGGTCCCTGGCGGGTTCGTTGCTCTGCCTGATCCTGGCCTGGGCGAGCACGCCCCTCGTGTTGCCCCTGCCGCTCCTGGTGATCGCGGCGGACCGCATCTTGCGGGGAGAAAGCACCGGAACCCGGTCCGTCGCCGGTTTCGCCTACGGCGCCGTGTTCCTGGCCCTGCTGACGGCCCACACGGTGGTCTTCGCGACGTCCGAGCCGGTTTCCGAAGTCCATGTCGCACCCCTGGCCGCGCGCCTTGAAGCCCTCGGCGGCTACTACCTGAGAACGCTCTATCCCTACGGCTTGAGCGCGTACCATCCCCTCGACGAGGCGGCCCGCTTCACGAGTCCCGTCCTGTGGGGGGGCGTGTTGGTCACGGCGGTGCTGGCGGCGCTGGGTCTCTATCTCGTCGCCCGCCGGTCGCTCGGCGGATTTGCCCTCCTCTGGTACGTGCTCTTCGCCGTCACGGCGGCGTTGCTGGCGCCTCCCGACGAGGTCATGCAGGAGCGCATGGTCTATCTTCCCCTGGTCGGCGCGGCGCTGGCGCTCCCGTGGCTGTTCAGCCTGGTTCCGCCCCGTCCCGCGCTCCGTACCGGGCTGGGCCTGGCCGCGGCCGTGCTCGTGCTGATCGCCGGCGTGGGCGCTTTCATTCGAAACCAGGTCTGGCAGTCGGAGGAGGGCCTCTGGAGCAACGTTGCCCTCCGGTATCCCGAGAGCCCCCAGCCCCACCGCGTCGTGGGCGACCTGTACCTGAACGAGGGCCTGCAGGCCATGACCGAAACCGCCTTCCTGCAGGCGGAAGAAGCGTCGGAACAGGCGGGCGAACGACGTCGGGCCGCCCTCGAGCGGTTCGAAGCGGCCGAAGCCCAGTTCCGCGCGGCCCGGGAAAAGTCCGACGAGCCGGAGCCGGAGATCCTGTTCCGCCTCGGTCAGACCGTGGAATACCGGGGCCAGCTTGGCGATGCCGAAGGTCGCCGCGAACGGCTCGAAGAAGCGGCGGATCTCTATCGGGCCACCCTCGAGGCCGATCCCGAGCACGGAGACGCCCTGGTCCGCCTCGCGTTCACGCTCGAGAACCTGGCCGGCCTGACGGGTGACCGATCCTTCCTCGTTCGGGCGGTCGACTACTACGGGCGCGCCCGGGAGCTCGACGTCCTGCCGCCCGAGATGTACGCACGTTACGGGCAGGGGCTTGCGGCGATGGGCGCTTATGAACGGGCCCGATCGGTCCTGGCCGAGGCCGCCGAGCTGCAGCCCCAGGGGACCGCGTCGTCCCTGCTCGAGCCGGTGAACGCGGCGGAGCAGAATCTCGCCCAGCTTCAGCAGGCGGCGGGCATGGCCCGGCAACAGGCGCCCGGCAGTTCTCAGGCCCTGGGCCTGTGGGGCCGGTTGCTGGCATTCTCGCGCCACGACCTACAGGCCTCCTACCTTTTCGAGTCGGCCCTGGCTCAGGACCCCCGGGACGCCGACGCGTGGATGCTCCTCGGCGTGACCCGCGGGCGTCTCGGCGCCGCCGAGCGCTTTGTCGCGGAGTGGCCCAATCCGCCCCTCGCCGCGGACGAGACCGGTTCGCCGTGGCGTCGCCTGGCCCGGGCGACCGCCTCCGCCGGCGCATGGGACGGGGCACGGGTGTACCTCGAGGCGGCGGCGCGGTCGGGCGATCCGCAGGTCCGCGATCCGGAGTTGGCCCTGGGCGACATCGCCGTCGAGATCGGAGCGGCGGCTCAGGCCGACGAATACCTCCGCCGGTACGCCGAAGCCCATCCCAACGACCCGACCCCCTGGCTGCGCCTGGCGGACCTCGCCCTCGCGAACAACGACGAGGCAGGGGCCCGATCCTTCCTGGCCGAAGCGGCGCGCCGGAACGCACCCGAGTCGGAGCTGGCCAAACGGCGGGGAAATCGGCCACAGGCTCCCGCCGAACCGACCGGCCCTTTCATGCTGCGCTAGTTTAGAATAGGTTAGACCTTCATCATGCAGGATACGGCAATCCTGGCGGAGGCGGCGTTCAAGCTGGTTCTGGCCGCCGCCCTTTCCAGCCTGATCGGTATTGAACGGGAGCGGAAGGGCCGCGCCGCCGGACTGAGAACCCACGTGCTGGTCTGCCTGGGCGCCACCCTCGCCATGGTCGTGTCGGACGTGCTTGCCGAAGAATGGCGCCAGGCCGGCGCCCCCATCTGGCTCGACCGGGGCCGCATCGCGGCGGGGATCCTCACGGGTGTGGGCTTTCTCGGTGCCGGGACCATCATCAACGTGGGAGGATCTCACCGGGGCCTGACCACCGCCGCCATGGTCTGGTTCGTGGCGACCCAGGGCATCGCCGTAGGAGCGGGATTCTACGTCATTGCCGCCGTCGCCACCGCCATGGTCCTCGTCACCGTGATCGGGCTCGAGTGGGTCGAGGATCGCCTGCCGTCGGCCGGCGTCTACTTCCTCGCCGTCGAGCTGCCCCACGATGCCGCCCGCCTGGGCGAGATCAAGAGCCGGATCGAACAAGAAGGATACAACGCCCTCATTCACCGCGTGAAGGTCCTGCGCGAGGAGCACGGCACCGAGATGATCTTCGAGGTCAGCCGGCTCCGACCCGACGTGGAGCGCCTCGTCGAGACGCTGCGCGAGGCCTATCCGTCGGCGCGCCGCATCGACTGTCGCCGGTAAACGTTCCCCTGCTTATCCGCCGCGGACGACGCTACGGCACCCGCACCCGGCGCGTCACCGACGTTTCATTCCCGGCGTTGTCGCGCACGCGAAGGCGCAGTTCGTGCTCGCCCGAGGGCAGGTCCTCGTCCCGCTCCCAGTGGATGAGGTCGGCTTCGGGGTCGTAGGCGCTCAGGAGCCACCGGCCGTCCAGGGTCAGTTCCCATTCCGCGATCCCGCTGCCCGCGTCGCGTGCCGCGGCGGAGACGGGAGGGCGCGGCGTGGCGATGGCGCTCTTGCCGTCGCCCACGCGAAGGGGGCCTGCCTCGGGCGCCCGGTCGTCCTCGAGGGCGGCGAACACGCCCAGGCGACGGGACTCGATCTCGAGACGGCCGCCGACCGTCTTGGAGTCCTGATGCGACCATCCCCCGCCGGCGTAGCGGTATATCGCCACCCGTTCCGGGCGTTCCGCACCCTCCGGTGCGGGGAAGGAAAGCAGTACCGGCTGGTCGATGGGCGAGTCCTCGGGCCCGATGGCGAAGACGGGTCCGCGCCGAGGGAGGATCGATTGTACGTCATTTGGCGGATCCTCGCGCCAGGTAAACAGGGTGCCGTATGGGGATTCCTTGTGGACGGTGATCCGCACACCGTCCAGGTCGGCCGGAGATTCCTGGTACCTGCGCATGAATACGTCGATCGTCCGCTCGAAGGAGTCGATGCGAGGATGTTTCACCTGAACTCTGATGCGACCCGGGGCCATCGGCGCATAGGCAGCACGGAAGGTTCGATCGTCGATGCGGCGGAACCATCCAAGCGGTTGAAGCATCGGGTCCGGCGAGATGAGGCCGGGGAGTTCCGGTTCGGGCTCGGAGAACGATGCGGTCACCACCAGATGCGTGCCCACACACTCGATGGAGGCAGTGCCGCGTCCGGTTGAGCCGGGGACGGGGGAGGTAGGCTCGGGCTTCTCCGCGCGGATCGGGATCTCGACGACGGCCCCGTTTCCGGCGAAGTCTACCACCCCTATCTTCACCGTCTTGCCGCCGGCCGCGTTCCACCAACCCTCGAAGGAAGAGTGGTGATGGGCGGCAGAGTAGCTGTAAGCGCTGGTGTTGTTGCCTTCCCAACGCCACAGCACCAGGAAGCGTCCCAGGTCCCGCAGGAAGGGGTGATAGGCCACGGCGCCGTTGTGCAGATTGGCGTAATCAAGGTAATCCTGGATCCAGAGAAAAATCGAGCCATCGTCAAAGGCGGTGTGCACCCTCCGGACGCCGAGCCGATAGGCCCCGCTTGCGCCCCGGTCTTCGAGATCCACCGCGAAGCCGATCATCCCCGAGGCGGAAACGGGATCACATACGTAGCGTCCCGGTTCGACCCGACGCGCCTCTCGGATGACGGGGAGAAGGTCGCCCTCCACGGTGGAGTCCGGTCCGTGCGGCACGATGGCGACGCGTCGTATCGTCGGCGCCACGGGGTCCGGCCACGTCAGCCCCACGAGGCGCGGGTTCATGGGACGCTCGAAGGTGTCGCGGATTTCGTAGTGCAGGTGAGGCGCGCCGACGCCCGTCTGGCCGCTGAATGCGATGAGCTGTCCTCGTTTCACCGGGATGGCGTCCGGCGGAACGTCGAAATCGACCGTGTAGCTGCGCTGCTCGTGTTGGACCCGGCGTACCCGTTCCGCGAGCGGTCCGGCGAACCCGTCGAGGTGGGCGTAGACGATGCTGTTGCCGTCGACGAGCCGCAGGTAGACGGCCTTGCCGTAGCCCCAGGGGGAGCAGCGCAGGCGCGACACGTGCCCGTCGAGGCTGGCATATACGGGCTTGCCGATGCCGCCGGTCCGCAGATCGATCCCCGCATGGAAGCGGCCTTCTCGAAATTCGCCGAAGCTCGACGTAAGCTCCCGCGGCAAGTCCAGGGGCCAGCGGTACGTTTCCTCCTCGGCCGCCAGGATCGAAATCAACGCCATCCAGATCATGACCAGTCCCCTTGCGAATCCGATTGAGCGATCCCCGGGCGCATCCGGGAAAGCGGTCGCGGCAGACTCACGGGGAGTGCCGTGCCCCCGCGCAAGGCCAAACTACACCCTTGGCGCGGCCCGATTCCAATGTGCGGACCGCCGTCCGCCGCGCCGCCTCAGGGCTGCGATGTTCCGGCGACGGCCTCCGCATTGGCCCCTTCTCCGAGCCGTATCGGTTCCATTCCCTCGGGAATTCGCACGTTTTCGACGCGAATGCTTTCCGATCTTTCTCCTGAGACCTCGAGGAACACCTTCGAGCCCGGCGGAATCTCGGCGCCGAGAACGACCACGTCGCGGCAGTTGGTCAGTTGGGCCGTCGCGTCGTCTTGCAGCGACTGCAGCACGGTGTTGTTCAGGGCAAGCCCCTCGACATCGGCCACCCGCGCCGTGTAGGCCCCGCAGAGGTCGCTGTCGTCGAACCGGATGTTCTGGAGCGGCACGTCCGGCAACCCGGCCAGGTCGATCGCTCGGATCACATAGGGCGCGCGCAGGTTTCGGTAGTGGATGTTGCGGATGATCGGGGCCTCGCCCTCCGTGGTGGCCAGGAAGGCCTGATAGGCGGTGGTGATGCCCACGGCGTGGTAGGAGACCCGATTGATGAGGAGGTTCTCGTACCACACGTTCTCGACGACGCCGCCGCGGCCGCGGGTGGATTTGATCCACACGCCCATCCACAGGCCCCGGAAGATGCAGTCGTGCACATACACGTTGCGTACGTCTCCGGACATGTCGCTTCCGATGGCCACGCCCGTCATCCCCTGCTCGGCGAGGCACCGCCGCACGATGATGTTCTCCGAGGGCCGCCCCACGCGCCGGCCGTCCTCGTTCATTCCCGACTTGATGGCCACCGAATCGTCGTAGGTGCTGAAGCGGCAGTCCTGGATGATCACGTTGCGGCACGAGTCGGCGTTGACGCCGTCGCTGTTGGGTCCCGAGGTCTGCACGTTGAGCCGCTGCACGAGCACGTTTTCGCAATAGGTCAGGTGGACGGTCCAGAAGGGCCCGCTGGTGATGGTGAAATCCTCGAGGAGGACGTTGCGGCAGTTGATGGGAACCAGGAACTGGGGACGCAAGGGCCATTCCTCGGTGCCGTAGACCCGTTCCTCCGGCGGCACGCCGTCCTTGACTTGCCGGTAGATGCGGTCCGTCACCTCGTTCTGCCGACGGAGCCACGGCCACCAGCGCCGTCCCTGGCCGTCCAGTGTTCCCGTGCCGGTGACGGCGATGTTTTCGCAGTCCGCGGCGTAGATCAGGGGGGAGTAGTTGTAGAGCTCGAAGCCGGCCCAGCGCACGAATACCGGCGGAAGGTAGTCCCGGGGATCGTCGCTGAACCGCAGCGTGGCGCCCGCGGCGAGGTGCAGATTGACCCCGCTCTTGAGGTGGACCGCTCCCGTAAGCCAGACGCCTTCCGGCACCACCACGCGCCCGCCGCCCGCGTCGTGGCACGCGGCGATGGCTCGGGCGATGGCTTCGGTGTTCTTGACCGAGCCTCCCTCAGCGGCG